>CAYJUT010000018.1:0-10586 GCA_964373415.1 uncultured archaeon
TTTCTTCGGTTGCATAAGAGAACTATTGCCGAAAGGGATTTAAGATTAAACCGTTGGCTCTGTTGAAAACCTAGTGAAAAGCAGCGACGTGAGGAGTATTGTGTTCCCACAATACTCCTAGCTGACCTATACGTCAATAGACGTATAGGTCTACGTCGCTGCTTTTCTTTGAGCATTTCAACAGAGCTAAACCGTTTTATTTTTCAACCCGTGCAATACCGTCGATTTTATCGAAATCGTCGTCGAAAGAATATATTTCGCTGACGCCATGCGTTTTCATTATTACAACAGCAACGCAGTCATTCAAACTTATTTTATAAATTTTGGCCAGCTCGATGGCAGTAGTATATATTTCTTTGTCAACTTCGGCAATTTCTATGTTTTCGTTTAATAGGATGCTTTCAACTATTTCAGTGCTGCTGTCTGATGTCATGGACTCAAGTATATTTGATGTTTCCGCCAAATGCACAACGGATGTTAAAACACGTTCACCATTTTCTATTCTTTGAATAATATACTTCGAAGCACGCTTTAGCCTTGTACTGTCTTCTGAGAGCTTACGCTCTGTTTTGAGAAAGGCATAAAGGAATATATTGGCATCTACAAACCGACGCGCTTTCGGAACGTCTATGAATCTCACTTTTACCACCTTTTTGAATAAAGCTCTTTTTTGACCGTGTGCCAATCTGAAAGATCCGATTTTATATCTACTTTTAGACTGTCCATAAACTCCGTGAGTTTCTTCCTTTTCTTGGGCATAATCTTAAGGTACTCATCCGTCTCGACGATTATCACTTCTTTTCCGTGCCTTTCCCTCCAGCCTTTTGGTAGCAGGATACGCCCTTCGGGGTCTATATTTTTCTCCAAAACCTTCATATAATCACCAAAAATCTATATATTTGGTAATATTTAAAGATTTTGGTAAATATAAGATTGAGGCACTGTATTATTTTGTTTCCTATTCTGCCTAAAAAGCGCAAGATGAGGAGTAAGTCTTTAAATATCTAAATGACTACATAAATATAGTCAAAATGATGTGATAAGATGCTCTTCAATAAAATAAGGAAAACAGAGCACTATAAGCAGCACCATGAAGAGAGTTTTTCATGGGCAGAAGTTATCAGAATTATATTTCAGTCATCAAAAAACATGAAGAGAAAAGGAAATAGAGATAGAAACCAAGAAGTATTATATTTTGTGCGAAATCAAAGATCAAACGCTATGGGTAATAAATGCAAAGAGGAGATAATATGAAATGTCAGAAATGCGGAAGTAAAATGGAAAAGGTTCTGGTAGACGTAGAAGGCGCAGAAAATAAGGCTGTGAGCTACCAGTGCGATCGCGGACATATCGAATTTGAAAAAGAGTCTGCAGCAAAGGTCGTAAAGGAGCTAAAGGCGCAAGAAAGCCCGTTAAAAATTAAGCAAAAAATTATTAAGCTATCAGGCAACAGATTGGGATTTTATTTTAATCAGAACATAGTAAGAAGCCTGAATTTAAAAGCAGGCGAAGAAGTATATATTTCAGTGCCTAATAAAAAATATATCGTTCTAAAATTAGAAGAATAAATTTTTGCATTTCAACTACTACTCAGTTATTTCTTCGGCGGCGATCATCTTTCATAAATTTTTGCATTATTGGTGAATCCGTTCACTTCAGAAGCTGTTTTGCCTGGAAACACTTCGACCTTGATTTTCCTGTCTTCAATCATTTGAACAAGTATCACGCCCTCCGCATAATCTGATCTGACAGATCCCGTAATTTTTGCAAAACTAATTCTGTTCCAGATCTGCCCTTCACTGGTTACGTAATCAAAACTTACAAGCTCGTACTTAACAAGGCCGCTGGCTACACTAATAGTGGCGGGATCCGGAGCGTTGCCTTTGACCGCATATTGTTTGGCCTCATTGCTGTAATTGCCGGTTGAAATAATAACCATGGACGGCTCCAGCCCGTCATAGGCAAACGTCAGATGGCCCATCCAATAATCGCCAGTACCGGTTCCGCCATAGCCCCCGGTATTCTCGACAAACCAATTTCCAACAAGGCGGCCGTCAATATCATAATCTATCTTGCCCCCGCGCGGCTCTGCCTGTCTGACGTTTTTCGCCAATAGCTGACTCCTTATGGGCTCGACAAAATGATCAAACATGTCAACAGTGTGTATCTTCCATGGTTCGGTGTAATGCCCGGGAACTACAAAGCCGCTCAGTGTCACTTCTTCGTCATGCACAGAAAAGTCGAAACTGTTGGCCCTGCCAATTGTCTCTCCCGCTGTAACCCGGATATTCGGATATGTGTGCCTTGTGATTTCGCCTGTAATTTGCGAGATTCTTGGGGACAGTTCCTTCAGGTGAATGTAGATGGTATAAAATGTGCATGTATGATGAATGAGCATCCTGTAATCGCCCCTTATGTTGTTGATAAGACTTATCTCCGTAATTACGCCATCGGCCGGGGCCATGACATCACTGAATTTACTTGGGTCGTCCCGCGGGTTCCAGTTTGGCGGGTAGTAGTAGCCGTGGTCTATTGGCGTTACGTGGCCTCCGCTCATCAGGCCTATGGGCTCTATCAATTCTATATCCTCCAGCTTCCTCGGAGGCGACGTAAATTGGACAGTACCTGTGCCACTGCACTGTTTTTGGTAGGTGGGATGTCCTTTTAGTGTGTTGTCAGGTCTTTGTTCTCCACTGATAACCCATGAGAATCTTTCCTGGCACATTGTATTGTTGTGATGTTGGCGGCAATAATCCTCGCATTCAAGAGAATATGTAAGACAATAACTATCACACTCGCTGCCCGTGCAAAGTTCGCCAAGTCCATGCGCCGGTTTGTTTAAAAAATCATTAATGCCCTTGCTGACATCGCCAACTTGGACATTGCCCTGTTCAGCAACACAACCGCTTATAAGAATAATTCCGATGCCTGACAAAAACAGCAGCAAGCTAAAATTAGGTTTCATTGATTAATTATTTGCAAGGCCAGTTATAAAGTTCTTTATCAATTTTTACCGATTCAGAATTTTGATTATTTCTTTTTTATCGTAGCCACGAAGTCCATACCCGTTTTCATCCATTCGTATAAGATCTTATCAGTTTTATAGCCTGAAGGATTGACGTAAATAAAACCTTTCATAGGTTTGCCTGTAAAATCCATCAGGCGCACACCGCGTTTCTTTAACAGATGCTGGTCGTCAGGATTTATGCGAACCACAATGTCGTCTTTTATCAGACCGCAAAACATCTTTCCGTTTAACAGAAAAGACACACCGCCGAACATTTTTTTATCTTTTATTCCCTTGTGTTTGCGCATTAATTTTTTCATTCTGTCGGCCGTTTCTTCATTATACATTTGAATCACTCAAAAAATTAAAAAAGAAAGATTTATTATTGAACAAGTTCGAATCTTGCGCTTTTTTCAGGCATTTTATTACTATCGACATACAATCCATCCCCTCTCCATTGACGCGTACCAGATGGAGCTGCTGCTTCTGTTGCGGCTCTTGCTGAGAGATATCTCGCTAAAACTGGCTCTTCTGATAACGCTCTTATTTCAACAGAAAACAGGCTAGAAGGAATAGCGTATGACCTGGCAACCTCTGTCAATGCTTCCATAGCGCCTTTTGATCTAACAAATCCACAGTCGATTGTTACCTCAAGTGGTGGAAAAACATTGCGCCTTGTTACAAAACTATATGCTTGTACTTCTTCTGCCATTTTATCTCCTCCTTGAGTATTGTAATAGGCTTATCTTTATAAAGCTTTCGGTTATTTCACTACTTACAAGATACAACGCCAGCATCTAAAACGCTCGCCAACCAATTTTTTCACTTCACAAAAGTTCTCTAAATGATACTAAAGAAAGTGCTTAACTGCAAAGTCCCCAGCCGCAGCTCTCGCAGGTGATGCAGCCTTCCTTGAACGCCAGCGCCACTGAAGAGCACGAAGGACATTCCTTGTAGTCGTGCCTGCCCTTTGATTCATCCGTCATTTTCTGCGTTTGTTGCTGATGACCGTTTTGCTGCTTAAGCACCAAGCCTGAGGAAGTTGGAATTTCTTCTGCTGTTTTTACAGCCACGTATTTTTCCTTCTTGACCTCCACCGCCTTATCCTTCTTCGGCGCTACTAGGACCTGGTCCTTTATGCTGCTGTCTCTGAAAACAGTCACGTCTTTGCAGCCGAGCTGGTAAGCAAGCAAGTAGCTCTTGCGCATATCTTCTACAGTTGCACTAGCAGGAAAATTGTTGGTCTTGCTTATGGATGAGTCGACCCATCTCTGGAACGCAGCCAGGGCACGTATGTGGCTTTCGGGAGTTGCGTCCATCGCGGTCACAAACGTGTCTTTCAGTTTTTGAGGCATGTAAGGTATGTTCTGTATTGAGCCGCTGTTCTCTGCTATCTCCTTCATTAGCTCCTCATCATAGAGGCCCTCCCGCTTCATGACCTTCTCGAAGACAGGGTCGATATAGAAGAACGAGCCGACTTTTACGTTCTTCTCGAATACCAGGCTGTACACTGGCTCGATTCCACTGCTGCATCCGGCAATCATGCTTATGCTGCCGGTCGGTGCTATTATCGTCGTGTAGCCGTTCCTGATTCCGTGCATCTTTACCTGCTCGGAAACTTCATCCCAGTTGAAGTGCCACTTGTCCTTCTTGGCTGAGCCGCTGAAAGGCATTCTTCCCTGTGGATAGAATGATTTGTCAAAGAATGGCAACGGACCGCGCAGCTTTGCAAGCTCTACTGACTCTACTTTCGTCCAGTAGTTTACGAACTCCATGAGCTCTTCCATGAAAACCCTGCCCTCGTCCTTGTCATACGGGAATCCCATCTCAAACAGCAAATCACCCACGCCCATGATGCCGACTCCTATCTTCCTTGTTGCAAGCGCCATGTCCTCTATCTGCTGGAGAGGCCACTTGTTGACATCAATAACGTTGTCGAGGAACTTTGTGACTATCTTGATGACGCGCGACATGTCTTCCCAGTCAACAAAAACAGAGCCGTTCTCATCTTCCTTTGAAAATGCCCAGACATTTATTGAACCTAAATTACATGGCTCGTTTGGATAAAGTAGAACCTCGCCGCAGTTGTGCACAATAATGCCGTTTGCAATGAAGGAATGCGTTTGCGGTTCCGTTATATCATAAACAGCTGTTATTTTCCCTTTTATTATTGAAATTATTTTTTCTTCTGCCGCCTCTCCGCTGCCATTCTGCACAAGCAATTTTTCGCCTTGTATAGTTTCGGAAACAGCCTTCCATCCATTTAGTGTCAAAATTCTATGATCAGGTGTCGCTGTTAATTTTTTTCCGGATTCTGTAGTGAGCACGAGCGTTTCTTTTTCACCTGTTTTCCATATTTTTTTAGCTTTTACAGCGAGCAAGCCTGCTTGCATTTGCCTCTCGCCTGATACGTAGGCAAGCGTACGGGCATCGACCAGAAGCCTTGGCACATTTTCCATGTCAGCAAGCTCCTCTATTGCAATCCATCCATTTTCTGTTAATATTTTTGTATCAGCAGCCACGCATGGGTTAGTTGTCACTATAGGACCGAGGTGGTCAAGAAACGGGTTGAACTCGTTTACCTTGTCAAAGAATATTACCCCAGGCTCTGCCGATTCCCACGCCTGGTATACGATTTTGTCGAAAAGCATCCTGGGACTGACAGTCCTTACGATCTGTCCGTTCCTCGGATTTACAAGAGGATAAGGCTCGTCCTTCTCGTAATAATCCCAAAAATCGCCCATTATCAAGACAGAGATGTTGAAATTGCGGAGCGCCTTGTTGCCGTCCTTTGCAGTTATGAACTTCTCGATGTCTGGGTGATTGCTATTCAGGATACCCATGTTCGCGCCACGACGCATTCCGCCTTGTTTTATGACGTCGGTCATGTTGTCATACAACGTCATGAAGCTGATTGGCCCCGAAGCAGCTCCGCACGTGCTCTTGACTATGTCGCCTTCCGGCCGCAGCTTTGAGAAGTTGAATCCAGTGTTATGGATCATTATCATGCTTCCTTTGCCTGCAGCATACGTATTCCACTCGTCTACTGTAAGATCATAATAAGGTTTTGGTTGCTCAGCACGGGCAATTGCACTTACTTGGTGACCTGATTGTGCGATTCTGCGCAAGAGTAGTGCATGCGGTTTGTCGTGTTGTTCGAGCACTGCCGCTATACGCTCTATACTCAAGCGGTCAATCCCGCCATGTGCACTCCAATAATTAAGTTCGGTTGCACATGGACCCATTGCCCCTTTTTTTCCGATAAGATTGTGTCGCTTCAACACATCGCGCCATGCTTCAAAGTTGACTGCAAGCGCGGTCTGCCTTGTTGATCCGCTTTGTAGGCGCTGCTTGCGCTGCTCGTTCGCCATATATGGTATAATTTCGTGCGCAAAATCATTGACTTGTGGTAATGGGCATAGTAGCACAGTATATGTTGGTAGCTTTCCTTTACCCTGTGGTTCCTTTCTTCGAATAGTAGATCGATAGCCAAGTAGACTTACGAGTGCGGCAAGGTCGTGAGCCATTTCTTCGCTTGCCGTTGTGTAAGATGGACTCCCGTCGACGTCTATATTTCCATCACTGTCAATTAAACCTGCGATAAAAGCACGTACAACTGTGAGAGGAGACTTGCCAATGTGCTCGGGTACATGAATAATAGTATCTTTTGGACCGCCTCTCTCAAGCGCACATGCTTGCTGCATGGCGTATACAAAGTTTTGTGCAAGCGTTGCAACCACAAGGCATTTGCCTCTTGGATCACGCTGGGTGGAAACATTGATGTTGTATTTTTTCAGAATATTACGTACATTATCAAGAACGTCTGTCGTACCGGAGAACCAACGCAAACGATGCTGTCGCAATGCAGGGACATAACCGAAAGATCCGTCACCAAGAGTGAAACCTATAAGCCACGCGAGTTCCGTATTGACCTGCAATCCACAAACGACACGCTCTTCTTTCCACGGCCAGAATGTTTCAGCGCGGTCAGGACCAAGAATAATATCATCTGGCTGAAGCTGATTAGCGTGTCTCTTTTCAAGTCCTGCATTTTGCAATACCATGAAGGGATGCCAGTCGCTTGTTTGGATTTCAGCGCCTTCGCGTGTACGGACGATGATTTGGTTCTCTGCCGGCACATCAAATTTCCAGACATGCGTCACTTTCCGCAGTCCTGTCTCACTCGTGACTGGATTCATCGCAAGTGTAAGGATGTCCAAATCGCGTACATCATATGCTGTGCCATTTTCTTGTCGTACGCCTTCTCTGTCATCAATCGTTGCCCGATTGAAAAGCACCTCTATTGGTTCTATGCCACAAAGGGTCGTCCATACCCGTGCATCGCCTGCTATGCAACCACCGCCAGCCTGATGTATGAGCGCCGTGTGCTTAAGCGTGTCCATTATGCTTGTGATGTCGTCTTCAACACCAAGCACGAAACAGTTGTGTACAGAAACCATGTTAGCAACGTAAGAATGATCCTCTTCAACCTCAAGATTGAAAACAGGACCGTTATAATCGACTTTTTCTATACTTTCGATTTCTGTAAAAACTATTCCATTAATAACGAGAGTTTTTTCTTCTGTTACAGTCTCTTGTATAGTCCTTCCAAACAATTCATTCATCAGCAACTGGCCTTTTGCAGTTCCTAGCGTGCATCTCAATGGCTGAACAGTTCCAAGTTTAGACATGGTTTCTTTGCCGAGTGCAGCAAATACGCCACAACGCATGCACATCTGCCAGAAGGAATAAACCAGATTGTTATTACACATAACAAGCCTTGCATTCATTTTGTTCCAGTTCTTGAATACAGTGCCGTCTCCTCGTATCATACCGGACATGAGACCTTTCTGCTTTTCTACTGGCAGCGACATTATCCAGCCCGGTATCTTTTTTTTGTTAAAGCCTGTTCCAAATATGTTTTCGAAGAGTTTTGCCAATATTGTCGAGTGGAAACGCAGTGAGAGCCACTTTCTCTCAGGATCTTTATTGGTTTCTATTCTTGCTGTTACGCCGAACTTCTTTTCTATTATTGAAACTATCTCTTTACAATAGTCCATCTCGTCCGGGGCTAGCGTGAATCTTACACAATCGTTTTCAGAGATACTGCCCTCAGAAAGATAGAAGCCAAAGACTTTCATGAGATCGTAGTCCACTTCAATCTCATTTTTTACAGCTTTTGTTGTGTGCACGAAGGCATTGAATTTGCCGCCACTGTATTCGTAGGAGCATTGCTCACCGTTTACAGTGACATTCTGAACTATATCACTTACTTTTATTTTATATAGATCTTGCGTTTCTGTCGGGTATGAAAGTGCTACGTGGTCTCCTCTTCTGACAGTGTAAGCAGGGTACCAGTTCACTTCGCCGTTTTTTACCGCAAGTATCGGATGCTCGTCTGTTAACAGCATGGATGGCTTTGGAAGCTTTTTGCATCCAAATGAAAGCAGTGAATTAGTTTCCCTCATAAACACTTCTTTGACTTTCCTGAATCTTCCTTTATGTGTCAGCACTTCGTCGCCAACTTTTATCTCGCTTATTTTCTCTGGCCCGTCTTTTGTTAAAACAAGCTGGTCTGGATGGAAGCAAGCCGAGCCCATTCCGAGCACGCTGCCAAAGTTAGCAATTGCAGGCGTATTGGGCATGAACTGTCTGTTTACCATTACGCTGTAGAAATCATCTATCGTCTTTTCGTGCGCACCGAAAGCGCCGTCCTTGAGCATCTCCAGCAGCGCAGACCAGCTGACCTTCATCTGCTGCTGCCTGTCGAAGCGGTCGTACATCCTCTTTACGGCTTCCAGATGATACTTGTTGAGCACGTACTTGCCTATCGATATCTCGCCCTCGTACATCGCAGGCTCGAAATCCTCTTTATCATGCGAATCCTGCCCAGCATCCTCATCGAATACAGTCTCGTCATAGAATATCTCTGCCAATCCAGTATGCACGGCAACGCGCGTGAAGAGCTGCTTGGGCGTTTCTGTCAAGCGTCCGTTATCGTCCTTCCTGAGATAGCGCGCCTTCAGAATACGCAAAGCGTTGAGGTCGAACTTCTTGTCAACCTCGTCCAGTTCGTCCTTTTCTAGTACCAGCCGCTTCTCAGTCCGAAGCTCCGCACGCTTCTGGCGGTAGATAATATAGGACTTTGCAGTCTTAGCATGACCCGTTTCTATCAGCACCTGTTCAACCATGTCCTGTATGCCTTCGACAGTCGGTATTGAGCCGTGCGGCATCTCGTCCTGCACCTTTTCGACAACTTTGTCAGCGATACCGTCGCATTCCTGCTTGCTCTCGTTGCCGCCTTCCCTTGCAGCACGATAAATAGCATTTGTTATCTTTGCCTTGTCAAACTCCAATATATTTCCATCCCGTTTTTTTATTTGCCCCATCATTTTGAACCATCCCCTTATTTTTTGAATATAATACCAAACCTGAAACATCTGGTTCCTTTAGCATATTTTCATAAATATCATTAAGGCATATCCTACTATACTATCGAACCATTCGATTTCCGAACATCTACTTTGACGTGTACAGTCATTCTGAAATCCTCATATAAATTTATTTTTGTAGGCTCTGTAGAAAACATATGAGAAAAGCCACAGGAGCACTATTGCATATCTGCAATAGTGCTAGTTACTAAGGATATCATGTGTTCATGATACCCTTCCTGTGGCTTTTCATTGAGCATTTCTACAGAGCTTTTTTGTACAACCCATGAACCATCTTTCATTTCCGTTCTCGATTTTTCCTATCATATCGGCACCCAACTGTTCCGTCTTAGTCCTAGCTCTTCAATAACCTCACTTCCCTCTCGAAGGCTGTGACATCATTGAAGTCGCGGTAAACAGACGCGAACCTGATGTATGCAATCTTGTCCATCGCCTTCAGCTCAGCCATAACACGTTCGCCTACCTCGCTGCTTGTGACCTCATCCGTGTCCAGCAGCGTCTTCTCAATCCTGTCGATTGTGGCATCTATCGTCTCAATAGAAACCGGCCGCTTTTCACATGCGCGGAGCAGGCCGGCCTTGATCTTGTTGCGATTGTACGGTTCCCTGCGGCCGTCTTTCTTGATAACCATGAGGCTTATGTTCGGCCTCTCGTATGTGGTGAACCGGCGGCCGCAACCCTCACACTCACGGCGGCGTCTCGTAGAATCCTCAGCGTCGCGCTTGTCAACGACTTTCGTTTCTCCGGAACAAAAAGGACATTTCACCATTTCAAATACCTTTCTTGTAAGAAAGGTCTTTGAGAACCCCAAAGAACATGGGATCCCGAAGGACCTCCCTCGTGTATTACCATTAATCTTCCAAAACCTTCCGTTTTGATATTTTATTACACCACAATTTTTCATTTTATTAAACTACAACTAATTGTGGTTTGCCGCTACCCAAACACAAGATATTGTGGTTCCGTATATAAAGCATTGTGGATTTTTGATATAGAAATTGCAGGAGTGATATGACTTTCTCGTGACTATGAGTTTTTTACGAGAAATAAGTAACAAATCAGTGAAAATGATAAATAATTCATTTATTCATCTTGGGAGAAATTATTTCTACCCGACATTTGCCCCT
>CAYJUT010000019.1:0-2183 GCA_964373415.1 uncultured archaeon
ACAACAAGAGTTTACTCTTGTTTGTATCCAGAATATTAAGTTGGTCAGCTATAAAGACGAAAGATAAAAAAGAATTAAGATGAAACAGGATACAGCATACTGTTTATTCCCCTATACCTTTGTTCCATCCTTTCGCATATACGAGAATTATAATCCAATGAAGCAAATTCTTCTGCATCTCTTCCAACTATAGTGGAAGACATTAGTTTTCATACAACTTAATGTCTTCCGCATATAGCACTGACACTATAATATGTCTGAGAATTTATGTCAGATGCTATACATCCCATCTCTGCCCTAACGAAAGAGGCATCAAATAAGACCTTAATGCCTCATTTTGTAAAATATCGCCAATTAGGTGCGGTTTTCCTTTCAAAAGAGCAGACGCACTCCTCGCAATTACTCCGCTTAATCCTTCAACCACTCTACCGAAACCAGTGTTATTAACAGCAAGGCCTAACTGAGATTCATTTAATTTACTTCTTAGCTCTACAATTCTCACATTCAATCCCCGTAATCTTCGCCACCGCCCATTCCAGGGGGCATTCCGCCGCCAGGAGGACCAGCAGGCGCTCTTGACTTTATTACGTCGTCTATTCTGAGTATCATCTCTGCCGCTTCTGATGCAGACTTGATTGCCTGCGTCTTTATCTTGAGAGGCTCAACAACACCTAGCACTTTCATATCAGCCAGTTCACCATTCATGACGTCTATGCCGTATGATGTCTTCCCTTTCTCGTGCAATGTTCTCAGATTGACCAGAAGGTCTATTGCATCTTTTCCGGTTGATTCGGCTAGAGTGCGCGGGATTATTTCTATGGCTTCTGCAAAGGCGTTTATTGCTAACTGCTCTCTGCCTCCAACAGTGTCCGCGTATTCACGTAGCTTTCTGGCTAATTCTATTTCAACAGAACCGCCACCGGCAACAATTTTTCCGACTTCTACAGAACTTATTACTCCAAGAACTGCGTCGTCCATGGCCCTTTGTGCCTCATCAACGACATGTTCTGTGCCGCCCCTCACAAGAATCGAAACAGCCTTAGGGTCCTTGCAGTCGCGCACGAAAATCATCTCTTCGCCTGCTATTTTCTGCTCTTCAACAAGCCCGGCATTGCCTATGTCCTCTTTTGTGAGTTCGTCTATGCTTGAAACTATGTTGGCACCTGTGGCCTTTGCAAGCTTTTCTATATCACTCTTCTTGACACGTCTTGCAGCCGCGATATGCTGCTTTGCAAGATAGTGCTGTGCAAGATCGTCTATACCTTTCTGACAGAAAACAACGTTGCAGCCGCTGTCTACAACCTTCTTTACCATATCCTTGAGCATCCTCGATTCCTGCTCGATGAATGCCTGAAGCTGGTTAGGATCGGTTATGCGTATCTCAGCATTTGTTTCTGTCTCTTTTACCTCGAGGGCGCAATCAAGCAAAGCTATTTTTGCATTCTGAACGCGCTTCGGCATGTTCGAGTGTACAATTTCCTTGTCGATCACGATACCCTTTATCAATTCTGTATCGTCTACCGATCCGCCTTGTTTCTTTTCTATCTTAACATCACTTTTGTCAATAACCACACGGCCGTCCTGTGTTTCTGCTACGGTCTTAACTGCCTGAACTGCTAGTCTTGCCAGTGGTTCTTTGGCGGCCTCGCCTCCCTTGCCTGTCATCGCGGTCATTGCTATCTTTTCAAGCGTGTCTGTGTCATTTATCGTGACATTCTCCGCTATCTTGTCGACTATCTCTAGGGCTTTGCTTTTTGCAAGTCTATAGCCTCTTATGATCATTGTAGGGTGTATGTCCTGCTCCAGGAGCAGTTCGGATTTCTTCAGCAACTCGCCTGTTATTACAACGGCCGTTGTTGTACCGTCACCCACCTCATTTTCCTGCGTTTTCGCCACTTCGACTATCATCTTTGCGGCAGGATGCTCTATCTCCATCTCTTTGAGAATCGTAGCGCCGTCGTTCGTTATAGTAACGTCACCTATGCTGTCAACTAGCATCTTGTCCATGCCCTTTGGTCCAAGCGTAGTTCTTACCTGGTCTGCAACCGCTTTGGCAGCTGCTATGTTCTGTGACTGGGCATCGCGGCCCGTAGTTCTAAGTGTGCCCTCCGGCAGAATGAATATTGGCTGTGTTCCATATTGTCCGTTCATAACTCATCTCCTCCTAAATTTTTTGAATAATT
>CAYJUT010000019.1:2283-10553 GCA_964373415.1 uncultured archaeon
TGTGTTCCATATTGTCCGTTCATAACTCATCTCCTCCTAAATTTTTTGAATAATTATTAAACAAGATATATTTCGCTTCTTCTTTTCTCTGTTTTTGATGCAAACGGGAAATGATGGTATAACATCATTGCCATTGTTGTGACATTATGCAAGTGTGCCCCTCTTGCATATCCATCCATGTAGGCATCGGATGCCAGTGTTTTGATAAAGTTTGATGAAAGAGTCCCGAATGACTCAATATCAGAGTGCATGCGCACGCCTGAAATAGCGTCACTAAAACCTCTTCGCTCCGAAGCTTCTAAATCTGGTAACACTTCTTTCACCCGTATACTTCCTTGCACATATAAGATAGAAACCTATTTAAGGGTTCCAAAAATGAGGTTTTGTTATGGAAGAGTTTTTACGAAGACTTGTTAATAATATCGTTCTAGGTACTGTAGGCATATTGGTTGCGTCAGGGGTAGCGTATGCCTTACGGAACAAAGGTATTTTTGAATAATAAAAAAGATGGGCCGAGTGAGATTTGGACTCACGAACCTCCTGTTAGCCAAGACAAGGATGCAGCGATCTGCTTTATTATCGTTGCATGTCGTATAAGACAGGTGCTCTATCCTGAGCTTTCCGCTTTGATTAAGCTTTCTGGAAAGCTTACCAGGCTAAGCTACCGGCCCGTTTGTACGAACATAACGTGATGTTATGTTGTACAGCAAGAATTTCATTCTTGCTTGTATGAATTGGATAAAGATTTTATAAGCTTTTTAGGTGGAAGTGGTTTGTATGCTGATGAGTGAAATTGAGGAAATTCTGGACGAGAACGGCTACAAGTACTGTGAGTACAGCGGCTGTTTCGACATAGCTGCCAGGAAAGAATCCCTCATGCTTTTCAAGGTTCTCACGAATGTAGACTCTTTTCAAGAGATGCAGGCAGATAACCTCAAAGTACTGTCCAACAGCTTGGACGCAAGATCATTTTTGGTCGGCCTGCACACGCGGAGAGAAAGGCTTTCTGATAATATTATCTATGACAGGTTCGACGTGCCGACGGTGAATCCCAGCACATTGGAGAGGATTCTGCACGGCAACATGCCAAGCGTATACAGATTCCGCGGCGGACTATTTGTTGAAATCGAACCGGCAAAGCTAAGAAAGGCCCGTGAGGACGCAGGTCTTAGCCAGTCGCAGCTTGCACAAAGCGCAGGAGTAACAAAAAAGAGCATTTATGAGCACGAATCAAAAAAGATGGGCATAGTCAAAGAAACTGCTGTAAAACTGGAAAAAATATTGAAGACAAGAATAATAAGTCCGGTCAGCTTACCCGATTACGATGCTATGGAAATGACCCCAAAAAGCACGTTCGAAAGTAAGGTCTCAAGAAATTTCAGACGCATGGGATTTGATACCGGATCCGTTTATCAGAGTCCTTTCAATATGATAGCCACCGGCAAGATAATGCTGCTTTCTGATGTAGAAGAAAATCAGAAGAAAGTCAAGAAACATATATATTATATAGAAAATTTTTCTAAACTCTCCAAGAAATCTGCTATAATAGTTACGAAAGAGGAGGCAAACTTCGACATCCCAACTTTGCGTGAAGAGGATCTCGCAGGAATGAAATCAAAGGATATACTGAAATTTGTTAAGAAATGGTAAGATGAAGGAAAAATTTAGAAATAGACCGAAAATAAAAACCTACGAATCACAACAACCGTGTAAAAAATAAACTTATCTCACTTTATATTTGTTGTGAAATTATTTCTTCTTCTTTTTCTTTGCTGCCATTTGAATCACTAAATAAATTATTATCACGCTTCATATATATAAGTATGCATTCACAAAAAAATATTTTTTCAGCACAAAAAACGAAATTTCTGGCATATTTTCAGGGGAAATTAAGCCGTAACGACCATTTTGTCTTAATCATGATAAAGTGGTTTGTCACTTTTGAACGTCAGTGTATCCCAACTGTTTGATAACTTTCTGCACAATCTTGATAATTCAGTCCCAAGTTCCGTGTTCCAGAATTCCCACGTCTTTTTTACCCATTCCGCCGCTTTTTTCTCGTCAGGCTGCAGCATTATCAGATTATTTTCCCATTTCAAGACCTGTATTTTCTTGTAAAGATCGAAGAGTCTTTGCCGCTCTCTGTCACTCAGCATTTCCTGCTCGAAAAGACAGGAATAAGAATCGCTTCCCGCGATAACAGGCTCAATTATTTTGTCTGTAAAAGTGAAAAGTCTCTCGGACACCTCATTCCTTATCTGGTCAAAGATTTTGTCGTTTTCTTCAAGGTCGAATTTGAACGTCTCCTTTAGCTCGTTAAGCTGAGGCAGATCGAATTTCATTTGCATTTTTTTATAAGATAAGAACTTGTCAGTTTTCATTGATATAAACTAGGTGGTACAAAGTATTAAAATGTAATTTCCTGAAAAAATCCAGAAAAACGGTGTGGTAAAATGAAAATTGTCATAAAAATCGGCGGTTCTGTGTCCATAGGCGAGAACGGACCCAACTATTCTTACTTCAGACAGCTTTTACCTGTTCTAAATAGACTGAAAAAACATCATCAGCTGATTGTCGTGATAGGAGGCGGCAGATTGACAAGGAGTTACGGCAAGACTATAGAAAATTTCAACCTTGTCGATAGAGAAAAGGAAGAAATTTTTATTCAACTGATCAAGGCTAACGTTAGTTTTCTTGCCGGTTTACTTAAAATTCGCCCGATATTTTCCCTTGGCTCCGTCGGGCAAAACACAACAGGCGTTATAGGCGGCATATCACCTGGTAGAAGCACAGATGCAAACGGCGCTATGGCAGCAAAGAAAATCCGCGCCGATCTGTTCATCAAACTCACGGACGTGGATGGCGTTTACAATAGGGATCCGAAGAAATTCAGAAACGCCAGAAAACTTAATGATATTAGATTTTCTGACATGAAAAAACTCGCTGTAAAAGGCTCGCCGAACAAGTACGGCGTGCTTGACAAGCTGGCTACCAAAACGCTTTCGCAGGGCAGAATAAAGACAATCATTATAAATGGCAAAGATCCCAGAAATATAGAAAAGGCCCTACGCGGCGAGAAAATAGGCACGACTATTAGCTAAAATTTAGCAAATAGGACAGCAGGCCAAGAAAACCTATCACAATTACAACCGCCGCATATTTCTCTTCTTTTGTAAGATTCATAACTATACTAATCACTTAGCTAGTTTATAGTGAAACCACAAAAGAATCTGGACATGAATTTGTGGGTTCGCATATAGCTCACAAGGAAATTATATACTGTTTATTTCCTTGTAGAGCTATAAAAGTTTTATAGCCAAACTGGAACGTAATGGTTAGAGCCAAATATTGATCAACCTAGTCGGGCTTGTGGTCTAGTGGTATCTGCAAAGACTGGCGGTCTTTGAGATCCCGGTCTGTAAAGCAGACACGAGATGACGTCTGCTTCACACAACCCTTTTTGCTCACGCAAAAAGCGTTGACGGAAAAGGTTGGAAGTAACGCAGAAGGTCGGCGGTTCGAATCCGCCCGAGCCCATTTAACTCCTTTTTCTTTACAAAAGAAAAAGTAGCTACCAGTCAAAAAGAAAGTATTACTTCTTCTCTATATCTTCTCTATAATATGCTCCGTGTATGTGTCGCCTTTCCACAGGTGCTTTGTTGTCTTGTAGTTCCAGTCTTTGCCAAGAAGAAATTCGACCTTGAATTTCATGTACGTGTCATCCAACCTATGAGCATCGACCTGCCCCTTAAGATTAGGAAATGGATCTGTTAGAAATCGGTAAACGATCCTGTTCTCTGTAACTTCTGGAAACTCAACTTTCAGCCCGACAGACTCATCTCTTTGCCCTACAACTTTTACGAATGTTTGCAGGCTCCCTTTTGTAAAACCCATTAACATGTACGCCTTGCCTAAATTACGCTCCATAACTCGTCTCATAGCATCGAGAGCAAATCCCTCACCATGAAGCTCCTTGAGTACAAGAAAATAAGTCTCATGCGTACCAAAGAAAGCGACATTGTATTCCATGAATAAGCTATCTGTAAAATCCTTAAAAAGATTCCAATCAACAGGAAAGCGGAAGCTTCCTCTTTGGTTAAGCTTTCGCTGCAGAGAAGCAAAACTTCTCTGAGCTTCCGAAAAGCTATACTTTTCGAGAATGATGGAAATAGGAGAAAGGTTAAATGAAAGCGACAGCAATTGCCAATGCGAACATAGCACTCATAAAATACTGGGGAAAGCGCAACAAGGACCTTATTCTACCATTCAACAGCAGCATTTCTATGACTTGTGATGGTCTTCACACAAAAACAACCGTTGAGTTTGGCTATTTCGATCACGATACCATAACAATAAACGACGACGAGCTCAAGAAAGACGAGAAGGATATAATGGGCCATATAGATCGCATAAGAAACATGGCCGGTATCAAAGAGAGAGCAAAAATTATATCAGAATCAAATTTTCCAGTCGCAGCCGGCTTGGCGAGCAGCGCCAGCGGGTTGGCAGCTTTAAGCCTGGCAGCAAGCAAAGCAGCTGGTCTTAATCTTAATGATAAGGAATTGTCAATACTGTCACGTTTGGGCAGCGGATCCGCCTCACGTTCTGTTTGCGAAGGCTTTGCAGAGTGGCATAAAGGACGACATGATGACGGCTCAGACAGCTTTGCAGAGTCAATCGCTCCAAAAGGACATTGGCCTGAATTTCGGATGCTTGCTTGCATAGTCAGCGAGGAAAAGAAACCTGTCGGTAGCAGGGCAGGCATGGCCCAGACGGTGGCAACAAGCCCCTATTATCAGGGATGGCTCAGCTCCGTTGAAGATGATTTACACAACATGAGAAGTGCAATAAAGAAGAAGGATTTTACCACTGTTGGATCAACAGCCGAACATAACGCGTTGAAGATGCACGCGACAATGATAACGACAAAGCCGTCTATAATATATTGGGCGCCAGCCACCATGGACGTCATACATTCAATTATGCGCTGGCGTGAAGAAGGTTTGGAAAGCTACTTCACGATGGACGCCGGCCCGCAGGTAAAGGTATTATGCCTGGAAAAGGACCAGAAAGAGTTGGAAAGGCGCCTGAAGGAAATGGAATGCGTCTTCCGCACCGTGGTTTGCAAGCCCGGTGATGGCGCTAAAATAGTTAGCGATCATTTGTTCTGACTTATTATGACAAAGATTTACGCATTCGACTTTGACGGCGTTTTAGTAGAGAACCATAAGGAACTGCCTTATTTCACACGTCTAGCTTGGGAAAAGACAACAGGAAGAAAGTTTAAAGCAAAGATTAGAGACATAATAAAATTCAGACCCTATACAAATAAAGCACCTGATATTTATGGCCTGGTTGCCCTTCTGGAAAAGGGGAGTAAAGTAACAAAAAATAAGATAAATGACATAGTATCCGGCGACTGGAAAAATGCAGAAAATTTCGCCAATGCATTTTATTCAGGACGCCACAGAATGCAGAAAGAAGAGACAGAAAAATGGCTCAGTTTTTACACAAAAATTGACTTTGCGGTTAATTTATTTAATAAGCTTGCGAGGCATAACAAAGTTTACATAGTTAGCAGCAAAGACAAGAAAACCATATCAAGGCTTGTTAAACACTTCAAAATGAAAATTAATCCTAAGTACATTCTTGCTAAGGAAATCTCCTTTGATAAATCCCATCATATGGATATAATTAGAAAACTTGAAAACATAGATTACAAAGATATAGTATTTATTGATGATGCTATAGAACATCTAAAACCACTTGCAAAAAATGGTATTGATGTAATTCTTGCGTCTTGGGGATATACTGCAGAAAATGATGTTAAAGACGCAAAGAAATTGGGCATTAAAATAGCAACAAAAGAAAACTTCGAAAAGATACTTACAACTGAGTATTTTGACGTAATAGACGAGAATGACAAAGTTATAGGCAAAGCCTCAAGAGACGAATGTCATAAGAAGGGACTGCTTCACCGCGCTGTTCATGTAATAATTCTGAATTCTAAAGACGAGATGCTTCTTCAAAAGAGGAGCATGAAAAAAGATCTTTATCCAGGCAGGTGGATTGATGCAGCAGCAGGCCATGTAGATTTTGGGGAGACATACGCAGAAACGGCAAAACGCGAAATGATGGAAGAAATAGGAGTAAATGTGAAAATAGAAGAGCTGTTTAAAATAAGAAAAACATGGAACGGAAGCGGAAAGATAGACAACGAACTTATAATGGTTTATCTAGGAAAAAGTGACGGACCGTTTAAATTCAACAAGGATGAGGTTGAAGCCTTAGCTTTCTACAAGCCAAAAGATGTAATGAAAATGGTGGAGAAAGAAAAAGTAACCCCAGCCACAGTTAGGATATTTAATGAAATCAAGAAACATCCTAAACTCTTAAAAAGACTGGGGTTAGCGTGATTACATGGTATTAGTATCGGCACCAGGTAAATGTCATTTGATTGGGGAGCACGCTGTCGTCTACGGCCATCCAGCTATAATAGCCGCTGTTGGAAAAAGGATTTATATTGAGGCGGAAAAATCAGATAAAGTCATTCTTAGAGATTTAAGGTTCAATTCGCGGCACGAATGGACGGTTAAGGAAGTTAAAGAAGCCGCACAAAAAGCAAAGGAATTATGGAAGCAGTGCGCTGAAAAGTCTAATTATTCCGAGCTTCTTTCATGGGCAAAGGACGATGACACGCACAAAAATTATTGGAGGGCGTTGATTGGCACAGTGCTTGACATGGTCAACGCAGACAGCGGTGTTTCTATTAGCATAGCAAGATGCAACATACCTACAGGTTCTGGCTTGGGCTCGTCATCTGCCGCAGCTGTTGCCATATCAAAAGCTGTCAGTGAAGTGTACGATAGAGCACTTTCCCTGGAAGAAGTAAATGCAATAGCCTACGAATGTGAAAAGCTTGTCCATGGCACTCCGTCTGGCGGCGATAATACAGCTTGTTGCTATGGCGGTCTTGTATGGTTCCAGAAAGCACAACCCAAAAATGTGATAATTCCGCTAGGCAAAGAAATACCATACAAACTGGAGAACTTTGTTCTTGTATATACAAAACAGCCGGAGAAAAAAACAGGCGAACTCATTCAAATGGTAAGAAACATTCCAGAAAAAGAAAGGAATCCGAAGATGCAGGAAATAGAAAAGCTAACATATGAAATGAAAGACGTGCTGAAGAAAAAAGACTACAAGAGAATGAAACAAATAATTAACAGGACCAATGAAATACTCTCTTCTTTTGGCTTATCTATTCCAGAGACAGAAAAAATCTCACATATTGTCATGTCAATGGGTGGAGCGACAAAAATGTGCGGCGCCTGCTATGGCGGTGTCATGTTGACATGGCATGAACACCCTGAAGAAATTGTAAAGGCCATAAAGAATTTAGGTTTTGAGCCTTTTGAAGCTGACTTGGCTGTTGAAGGCGTGAGAGTAGAAAAATAAATTATTTCTGAGCGACTGTAGCGTAGAGTATTCCAGCATCTTCAACAAGTCTTTTTGGATTTGTGTCTTGAAGGTCTCTTATTTGCCGTGTGTCTAATCTATAACCGGCATCGACTAGTGCCTGGTTTTGTTTTTCAACTGGTTTATGCGCTTCAAGCATCCATATATCATCTTCTGGTCTAAATACACCCGAATCAATTTCTCTTTTTCTAACATCGGCCCAACTTTTCCAGAACTTTTTTATGTTTCTGTTGGAGCCGGCATCTAAATCTGATATGTCAGGTGCCTCATCGAGAGCTTTTGGATAAGCAGCAACAAAAGCATCTAAGTCTTCTTGCTTTGTTGGCCAGTCAAATTCCTGCAAGAATTCATAAACCCTGTTTGGATGTTCCCACATTGCATTATGCCATTCAGCGATTATTAAATTTCCACCAATTTTTAGTGCATCGTAAATATGTGCTAACGGGGTATCGTTATAGGCATGATGATGTAACACTGCTACATAACTTGCAATATCTTGCGAGCTTGACACAACAAAATCTTGTATGTCAATAACCAGAAAGCAGACCGACGCAAAACAGCTCGACGTGCCTTGCACGTCCATTTGCGTTACGTCAACGTGTTTTCTGCCATCTCGGCATTCATTTGAACATATTACGCTTGCTTTACTTTTTACAATAGAGGGCTTTGAATAATATATGTTTTGTTCAAAGCCCTTATTGTGAACTTTGACAAATTAAGGGATAATCAAAGTTCTCAATATACTAAACTTTATATCTCGTCCATGGTTATACACAAATAACCGATAATTA
>CAYJUT010000020.1:0-10354 GCA_964373415.1 uncultured archaeon
AAGAAAAGATTAATCAAAAGAAATGAAATTTATGAAAAAGAAAAGATTAATCAAAGAAAGATGAAGTTTTTGTAAATAGAGGCGGCTTATGGGTACTGTAAAGAGGAGAGCGAGAAACATTAAAATTGAGCCCGGCTTAAACGTGAGTAGTCTTGTTGCTGTAAAATATTCCCCAAATACGGTCGTATTGATGTACACGGACGAATGGGACAGACTCAGTGATTCTCTATACGGTTTTAGTAAATTATCTTTGTCTTACATAAGCAGAGAATTCAGAGTTAGACACAATTCTATAAATTTGGATAAAGAATTTGACGAATATCTAGGAAAGGGCTTTGTTGATGCCCAGAGATATCCCAGAGGAATAATATTACAGACGCATGTTCACGCAGTCAGGGCTGTAGCATAACTGGATAATCTTTAAATTCCACCTGCGCCTAAGGATAAATTAGGTGCGAATTGATGAGAATTCTAGTATTGGTAGCTATATTTACAGCATTTTTGTTAAGTCCGGTCTTTGCTGTCGGCAACCTAAATATTACAAGCACAAACCTTGCTCCTACCTACATAAACACGCGAACTGTTACTAACATGCTTAACCTTACTATGAATTCTACGAATGGAAACACAAATATAACTGCTATAAATGTTACTATTGCGGGCAATGCAACAGTAGGGAATATAACAGGCGTTTTCTTGCTTAACTCGACAGGCTCTACAATAGCCTCGAGCACCACGAACTCCACGGCGAGTAAATTTACGGTAAGCATACCGGCAGGATTTAACGCATCATCAGGCGCCAATACTTCATTTGTAATAGCCATAAATCTCTCTGGCTCGGCAACCAAAAGCAACGTATCAGTGCAAATAGCCAGCTCTGTTGAATTTGGTGTAGACAGCGGCAGTAATGTAACGCTGGTTTCTGGCTTTGTGAACTCCACAGAATCCCAGATACAGGACATTCATGCAAACGTCTCCATATATCCACAGTTTGTCGACACGAATGTAATTAACCAGACTATATTTTACATTATAATGCCGACAGGTAGAGACGCAATAAAGAATATCACGATAACTATTCCATCGGGTTATAATTTTACGAACATATCTACAGTAGAACTCGATGGATCCAATATAACTAGTAACATTACAACCACAGCGCCTAATTACATAAATGTTACAGCAACTACGTCAACTACCAATAGAATAAAGATCACGTTCAATGTTAATACCAGCAGCACAAGGGTTAATGCTACTGCATTCACGTCGACAATAGATGGCGGCAATTTGACAGGGATTTCAACAGACCTTACAAGCGCAGGCTCGACCAATGTTACAACCCAACAGATAATAAACGGAACAAATATAGAAATATTGAAAGGGGCGGCTATCGTAAATGGCACTGATTATTGGGAATTTAACTTCACACTAAGCTTCTCTGCAAATCTTGCAGGAACTATACAGTTCAAGATGACAAATTGGACAGATGCTTCAAACACCACACTTGGTATATATTCAGGCGCAACATATTATGTAACACTAAGGAACAATACAAACTTCTCTGATAGTAACGGAAAATTTAATGTTACTAATGTTTACGGCGATAATAATGTAGGTGTTAACCAGTCCATAACAGATTCTGGCGCGCTTAAATTGACGTTGAGAATGGTCATACCGCTAAGTACAAAGATATCAAGTACATGGGCGGCAACTTATAATTTCCTGTTCAGGACGACACCGTGATTGAAATGAGAAAGATAATAGCGGTCTTTTTTATATTATTTTTTTCTCCAGTATTCGCCGAGACAACTGGCACCATAAATTTCAGTACAGGCAACAGTTCTGTTGTCACTGGCTTAATAGGCTATACTGTGAGTCTTTGTAATTCTACGTCTACATGCGCACCTATTGTATCAGGCTTGTCATGCTTCACAGATTACGATGGCACAAGTTCTGGCACCAGCAGCGGATGGTGCAACGCAACTGTTATCACTAACTGCTACCACGACAATTCAGCATACGGAACAGGGACGAGCATCTGCATAACAAACACGACTTACAGGACTTGTGGCTCAGGCGCTTGGTCTGCTTCGACTGCATGCAGCTCTGGCAATACATGTGATGCAGGCAGTGGCAATCCGGGTAATTGCACTTCGTCCTCCTCCACCACAACAACAGGTGGTTCTGGAGGCAGCCAGACATCCACAGCCGTCGCGTTGATTTCTCTCACTTCATGGCCTAATGATTTTGATATAATTCAGGGCGAATCTGTTATAAAATACGCATCACTAAAAAATACTGGAAATGTAAGTTTGTACAATGTCACATTGTCAGTTTCCGGCGTATCGTGGTATAATGTAAGCCCTGCGAAAGTCGGTAGATTAAATATAAGCAACGAAGTGACATTCTCTATAAATTTCACTGCGCCCGACGACGCGGGTATAAAAACATATCCGCTTAGTTTGCAGGCGTCTACACACGCCTCTGCAGCAAGTGCCTCAAAGACGTTTAATGTGGATGTCAATCCCAGCAACAAAACATTACAGGAAGAGATAATACCAAATTACGACGACTATTCTTCACTGCTCGCATCACTGGAATCAAAGGCATCGGAGCTTCAGTCCAAGGGCGTTAACGTCGACGAGATAAATGCACTTTTACTGAATGCTAAAGATAAATTGTTACAAGCCAATTTATCCCTTGAGCTGCATGAGTATGCTACAGCGAAGCAGATATTGGATGATGCGAGGAGTTTGCTGGATTCTGCCCAGAACCAGATAAACACAGCAAACATAGTGGCAGCTCCTTTGAACGACTTCAGCAATCTTACGTTTATTATAGTAGTCATTGTAATAGCCGGTATGGTTGTATTAGTACTGTACATGTTTATTCCCTCAAAGGGCGAAAAAAAAGCTTGGTCTGTACCGCATGAAAAAAATAACGCTACTGGAAAAATGAAGAATATTTTTAAGAGGAAGAAAGATAAACCCAAATGGTAATTTATGTCGATAATAAAAATGGACAAAACAGAAAAAATTGTATTTTCAGTTAGCTTTCTGTCTTTTTTGACATCTCTTTTGCTTGTAAGATTGAGCGGATTTTCCTCCTCGTCTATAGTGAATTTGGAAAATTATATTGTGAGAAATTTAATTCTCCAAACGTCCGCAAATACATTTGCCGCACTCTACGCTTTTTTGAGCCCCTTCAACATGGTTTTTCTGGCCCTTGTATTTTTTGTTTTTGGAATTTCTGTACTAAGCTATTATGGTTATAAGAAAAATGACAGTGAACTTGGTAAATTATTGGGTATTGTAAGCGCGGTATTTTCATTATTGCTGTTCCCAACTATCATGGGTGCGTTTATTGCAGTTTCAATTATATTCACCTGCATTTATTCTCCCAAATTGTCAAACACATATTCAAAAGAACTAAAAAAATGGGTATTTTTTAGGACAGGTTCCAATACAGCCGGCAGGACACTTTTCATTGTAAATATAGTCATAGTAGCGGGAGTGTTTGTGGCAGTCTTGGTTAATCAGCAGGCTTACGCGGCCTCATTCCGTCAGGATATCACGGAATCAATGAAATCGATAGCACTTACACTACCCGGTGCATCTGCTATACCTTCGCAACTGCTTGACGAAAGACTGACATCAGCCGTGCAGACGTCTCCTATGATAAATTCTTACATAGTATGGCTTCCTGTTACAACCGCCTTTACAACCTGGGTAGTGCTAGAATTTCTGAGAAACATATTGCTTGCAAATATAGGCGGCATATTCACGTATATAATGCTCAGAAGGAATGAGTGATAACATGAAAAAAATCAACGTAGAAGACGTTTCGCACTATTTGACACTGGTGCTTATCGTAGTCCTCATTGCAGCACTGGTCATAATCGTAATATTGCCTAACACAGAAACAAGGTCGATTTGCAAGGGTTTCCAGTATTTCTTGTTTTTGGACCAGAAAATGACCGAAAGCGGCTATACTGTTGAACTGTTGAATGGCGTACGTGACATAGAGATAAAGAGTGTATCGATAGATGGCACAAATCTTGGAATAGCAAGTCAGTCAGTTGCTTCAGGAGAAAAATTCGCCATAGAAAGTTCAAAAGACCCTACAACAAGAAGGATTAACGAGACGTTCGGGAACAAATTATACCTGACATACGACATAGTAGACGGAATAAAGGACAACGTGGACTTCGCAACATGCACGGGAAGAGTTCAGTGAGGGATTTTAACGCCTGGGATGTTATTTAAAGTCTAATTATAATCAGGATTTATGAAAACAGTTTGCGAAATTGTCGTTCAGGATATACTTCCAACCCTGAGGGCAACAGTCGCAAAGGAATTAATGAATAATTACAATCTTAATCAGGGTGAGGTTGCCAAACTTCTTGATGTCAGCCAGCCGGCCATCTCCCAGTACACAAGGCAGCTCCGTGGCAAGGGCGCCGAGATAGAAATATTGGCAAAAGACGAGATAAAAGAACTTTGCGACCAGCTGAATTCTAAGAAAATAGATCACACTTCGCTTGCGACAAGGATGTGCGCAATTTCAAGGGTGATAATAGACCGTGGTTTCATCAAGGGCGACTTTCATAAAGTAGATAATTGCATTGTTTGCAAGTAACTGCAAAAATTTTTGCTGCTCATGGCAGATTATCTAAGAATGCTTTCTAGAATGCATCCTGGATGCCATGTGAGGAAAAGCCATGGGTTATAAAGAACATATCATTTCATTTTGGTTATAATTTCACAAGTTCAATTTTTCCAAAGTGATTTTTTTTAAGCGTGACAAGATCGTGATCCTCCAGTATTTTTCCCCACTCTTCTATCTGGACCTCATGAACATTAAGTTTTCTTGCGGCTTCATCGGCTCTCATTCTACCGTTTTTGCTCACAAGTTCAAAAAGGCCGTCTATAGTCTTCCCGTGATTCGGTTTCGGCATTTCCTCAATGTGTTTCTTCAGCTCTTTCGCCATGTCTTTTTTTGCATTGGGTTTTCCCTCCGCCTTCGGTTTTATCTCTACAAAGCCTTCCTTGGCCACAAGTTCCACGAACTCTGCGTTTTCCCTTATTTTGTTTGCAGTAGGCTTGACAAGTCTCTCATTTATTTCCAGCACGAGATCCGGCACCGGGACTCTCTTTAACATTTTTTTATGGCGTTCTACAAGAAAGTCGCGCTCGCTCCTTAGTCGCGTGTTCTCAGACTGAAGTTTCAGTATTATCTGGTTTAGTGTAGAAATAGTGTTATCGACATTTTTCATGTTGTTTTCGAGTTTCTTTTCCATGTCGTATATCTTTTTCTCTAACTTGTCTACTTTTTCATTCTTAGTATCAAAAATCATGTGCTTATAGTCAATCCAACATTTTTAAATCTAAGAATTCCGCCTATTTAGTAATTAATTTGTGGAATTCCGGACGTAAGAATCACTGATATAGTAAAGGCTTTTTACAACGATTCTTTACAGAAATAACTGGTCGTGGAGCGGAGCATGGAGAACTATATATCCGAGCCTTGCATAGTTATAATATGGATCTTATAAGGCGTCTTAAAGCATTGGATATGCAGAGCGCTACTACAATAGCGCTCACGTCCATGCAATATTTGTTAAAATTTTCCAATAAAAACGGCTTCGGAAAGAAGTTCGATTCGGAATGCAAGGGACTTTTGGCCGCAAGGCCCACGGCAGTTGT
Organism: uncultured archaeon; assembly: GCA_964373415.1. Classification (GTDB taxonomy): domain Archaea; phylum Aenigmatarchaeota; class Aenigmatarchaeia; order GW2011-AR5; family GW2011-AR5; genus GW2011-AR5. The sequence continues at coordinate 5,706 of CAYJUT010000020.1, forward strand.
TTTGCATAACGCCATGGAACGTGTAAAGAAGCGAAAGAGTGTATCGTCATTAAATGGCGTGATAAAAGAGCTTCAGGAATCCAGGTCCAATGCAGCCCGGAAAGCCTCAGGGATATTCAGCAAAAAATCTGTTGTTCTCACTCACTGTCATTCCAGTTTTGTTGTCGAGGCGCTTGTAAAAAATAAGTCAAAAATAAGGGAAGTCATAGTAACAGAGACCAGGCCGCGCGATCAGGGAGTTAAAACAGCAATGGAATTGTTAAAGCACAAAATACACGTATCGTTTATCATAGATTCGGCTATAAGTGATTTTATAGACAGAGCAGATTTGGTTGTTGTTGGCGCCGACGCCCTGAGGAAGGAAGGACTCGTTAACAAGGTCGGAACACACCCTCTTGCCATTGTTGCGAAGGAAAATAAAAAACCATTTTATGTTATAACATCCTCATTCACATTTGACAAAAGACAAAAAATAATAATGGAACAGAGACCCGCATACGAGCTGCAGCACAATAATCTTAAAGGCGCAAAAATTTTCAATCCGGCCTTTGATATCACGCCGTGGGGATATGTGAAGGCTGTTGTCACAGAAACTGGAATCATAAGTCCGTCTAAATTGAAGAGATTGGTAAAATGAAGCTCAACGTAAAAATAATGAATTTAGATACAGGTGGCAAATCAATCTGCGTTATAAACTCGAAAGACGCCGTTGTGCTGGGTGTCCACCCTCTTGATAAAATAGTTTTGACAAAAAGAAACAGAAAAGCTACTGTTACTGTTGATATTTCAAAGAATTTTGTGAAGAAGGGGATTATAGTAGTTTACAGTGATGTAAAAGAAATTATGAAATTAAAATCACATGACACGGTGCATGCTCATATCAGAGGACCTCTTGTCAGTGAGCAGTACATAAGGAAAAAGACAGATGGAGAAGAGTTGAACTACAAAGAGCTTAGACAGATAGTTTATGACGTCATTGCAAGAAACCTTAACGATTTAGAGCTGGCATCTTTTATAACGGCGCTTCACGTGCGCGGTCTTACACTGAACGAAAGCATAGGCATGTCAAAGGCAATGATAGAAACTGGAAAGAGTCTCAGATTCAAGGGAAAGGTGGTTGACAAACATTCCATTGGTGGCGTTCCTGGTGACAAGACATCAATAATTGCCGTTCCTATAGTTGCTGCCGCGGGACTGACCATACCGAAAACATCATCGCGGTCGATTACATCACCTTCGGGAACTGCTGATCGCATGGAAGTACTCGCTCCGGTTGAGCATAGCGCCGAGGAAATACAAAAGATTGTGCGAAAAACTGGCGGCTGTCTTGTGTGGGGCGGTGCTGTTGATATGGCACCGGCTGATGATTTGTTCATACGCATAGAACGTCCTCTTGGTCTCGATCCTCTTCTGTTGCCATCTGTTATGAGCAAAAAAAAATCTGTTGGATGTAAATATCTTGTCATTGATATACCAACCGGCAACGGCTCCAAAGTAAATGGCAAAAAAAGTGCGGAGCAGTTGGCTGCAGAATTCATTGAAATGGGAAAGAAAATGGGAATAAAGGTCGATTGCGCCATAACACGCGGCGACCAGCCGGTCGGATACGCAATCGGGCCCGCGCTTGAGGCAAGAGAAGCGCTGCAGAGTCTTATGCGCGAAATAAGCAGCGATGTAGTTGACAAAGCAACTTCGATAGCCGGCATACTTTTCAGCATGAGCAGAAAAGGTAATAAGAAAATTGCAGAACTTATGATAAAAAGCGGCAAAGCAGAGGCCAAGATGAGGCAGATAATAGAAGCGCAGGGAGGGGATCCTGATATAAAACCAGAGGATATAGTAGTCGGGTCACATAAGTTTCATGTAAAGTCGAAATATAGTGGCGTGGTGGATGGCATAAACAATTTGGCAATAGTTGATATTTGTCGTTCGACTGGTACACCAAGCGCAAAAGGGTCTGGTATACTTTTGAACAAGAAGTCAGGCGAAGCTGTCAGAAAGGGTGAAATAATTTTTACGATATATGCAGAAAAATCCAACAAGCTCAGTGCTGCCATAAAAACGGCAAAATCCTATGAAGTATTTAGTTTGCTCACGAAAAAAAGACCCATGCTGATGGAAAGGGTGGCCTAGCCAGGTGATGTGATGAATAAGGTTCTTCTTGTTATACTAGATGGGGCAGCTGAGGCCTGTATGACGCACTTAGCGCGTCATTCGGTTGCGCGTCGTTCGGCTCGAAGTGCATTTGATAAGGCAAAAAAGCCTAATATGGATATGCTGGCGTCTAATAGCACATGCGGTCTCTGGACAGGTCCTCATGCACCCCATTACAACCCGAAAAGCCTGTCAAGTGTCGCCACACTTGAAATACTCGGGTACTCTTATCGAGACGAGCCAGGTCGCGGTTATCTTGAAGCGCTTGGAATGGGCTTGAAATCCAGCAAAAATTCCGTTTATGTACGTGGAAATTTCTCATTTGTTAAAGGCAAGAAGATAGTTGACAGACGTGCAGGTCGCGACGAAAATGGGCTTGATGTACTTGTAAAATATTTGAACAGTAAGATAAAATCGATAGACGGCATGAAAGTAAGGCTTTACAGACTTGTTGGCCACAGGGTTGTGCTAGTTCTTACCGGAAAAGGCTTGAGCAGATATGTAAGTGACAGTGACATTGGAAAAAAACCTGAAAAAATAAAACCGCTTGAAGCCAAAGCCAAAAAAACTTCTGAAGTGCTGAATAAATTTTTGTCACAGTCGTCTGATATACTTTCAAAACACCCGGTAAATAAGAAAAGAAAAGTTCCAGCAAATTTTATTCTTTTGCGCGCAGCTGGCTCTTACCAGAAGGTTCAGACTTTCAAGCAAAAATATGACATGAAGGCCTGCTCAATAAGCGGGGTAAATATAATGCGCGGCATATCAAGATATACAGGCATCGATATAGTTGACATGCCATTGACCGAACTTGAAAACGATCTTCATAGCAGGGCAAAGAAGGCCGTAGATGCATTGGAAAAATATAGTTTTGTTATACTCCATATAAATGGTGCAGACACATACGCGCACAACAAGGACTTTTCAGGAAAGGTGAGGTACATAGAAAGGGTGGACAGGGAAGTTTTTTCACAGATAGTTAAACTGCGTCACATAACTATAGCAATCACAAGCGACCATATGACAGATTCGAGAAGCGGCGAGCACGTATTCGGCCCGGTACCTTTTCTCATATACACACCAGAGGAGAATGGTGAATATGAAAAAATAAAATTCTGTGAAAAATGCTGCAGAGATTTTATGGTAGATAACCCAATGAAAAAAATATTGAGTGTGATATCATAAAATGACATCAAAATTAAATGTATTATTTTGAAGTATTCCGAAAACCGCTGGCTTTAGCCAGCGGTTGAGGGGAAGACTTCGAAAGAAATGCCCAAAGAAACCTGCGACTTCGTGCAAAAGACTTCCAAAGAAGTCTTTTGGCGACTCAAGTTGAGCAGAGCTCAACTTGAGTTAGTCGTGGGTTATAATTACCAACGATTTGATAATGTCATTTTGGATGTAACATCAAAGGTGATACATAAATGTTTGTAATAAAGGCCGACGGAAGAAAAGAAGAGTTCAATTTGCAGAAAATAATAAACACGTGCATGCGTTCCGGCTTGAGCGAGGCGGACGCAAGGTCAGTGGCCAAAAAAATTTCAGCATCCATGCAAAACGGGATCACGACGCATAAGCTGTACACGATGGTTTTGGAAGAGCTTGATAAATCGAATCCAAATTCAATCTTCATGCTGCGCGAGGCCGTGGCAAACCTCGACCCGGTAAGTTTCGAGGTTTATGTAAAAAAGGTTCTCGAAGCGCATGGCTATCGCTGTGTTTGGAACAAACTGATAAGAGGCATGTATGTCGAGCATCAGGTAGATCTTATAGCTGTGAAGGACAAGAATTTTTTGATAGAATGCAAGAGACATTTCAACCCGCACAGATTTACAGGCCTCGGAATATGTCTGCAGGTCCAGTCAAGACTTCAGGACATTATGGAAGGCTCCAAAAACAGAAAAAACAATTACAGATTTGACGCGGCATGGCTGATTACGAACACGAAATTTTCCGATCACGCCAAGCAGTATGCCAGAGGCGTTGACATAAGACTTACTGGCTGGCGTTATGAAGGTCAGTTCGCCCTGGACGAACTCATTCAGAGCAAGAAAATATTGCCCGTAACTGTGTTGAAGACGGATGTATCAGTTCACAGACAGCTGTTGAATAAAAAAATAATAACACTCCAGGACCTGATAAAACAGAAGCCAAAAATGCCTAATATTAAGGACCTGGTGTCCCAGTCAATCAGGATACTGAACAAGCTTTAAATACTGCCCCGGATGTAGATTAATTGTTATGGAGATCAGAGCTTCATGCAGGTTATCAATGGCTTAATGGATTATTATTTTATAGCTTTGGCTCTGGCAGGAGAGAATCTCAGGCTTAGGACCACGTCTTAAGTTGGTGTCCTTTGTGATACCTTTATGAGCTCTGAATCTGCCAGGGTTAATGAAATTTTTCTATTTTTGATTTATAGTTAACCCAGAAAAGAATCCAGACATGTTTTCTGGGTTCACATACATGGAGAACATTTGGTTCTCCTGTAC
>CAYJUT010000021.1:0-10244 GCA_964373415.1 uncultured archaeon
TTAAATCTAGTAGTTCAATACCTTCTATTCGCTGGGCTCGTAGCTGTGTTTGGTTGTTTGTTTGGTTCTGTGCATGATGATTGTAAGATGGGCGTGGTTGGTGTGTAATTGTTAAAGAAATAGCTTCTAGTATCTCAATTCTACTTCTATGGATTACGCTGTTACGAGTTTCTTTTTCTCTTTAATAGCCCCGGACTTCAGAAATTCTGCATCTATCCGTCTTGCAAAATTATGCAGTTCCGCAGCAACAGGTGAATCGCTGTTAAACATGTACATTTTTGCCTTGCCTTCTGTTCTTGTATATTTAATAAACCCGTTTTTTACAAGTTGCTTTATAGTACTTTGAAGGGTCCTGTGACTGACGCCTGTGGCTTTTTGCACGTCTTTCAGTGAGTAATCCCAAAACTGATGAAGCCTGAAGAAGTCCAGTACAACGGGCAAAGGTTTATTGCCGAATATGTGCGTTAATCCCATACTAAATCACAATAAGTTATAAGTACGAGATTATTTAAAGTTAACTTTTTAATGATAAATCATGCAGAATTTTTCGCAGAAAGAACTGTCGCAAATGAAAGCAGAAGTATTTGTTCTCGACTGGATGTTAAGCAACAGGATTGGCAGGCATCAGACAACGTTTGAAAATATGGTAAGGCGCGTCCCGCCAGACAATAGGTATGGAGATAAGGCAAGCAAAGCTGCGTTGGAAAATCTTATCAGGCGTGGGTTCATCAGCACAAAAAGAAAACACTATGGCGTTCACATATCTCTTATACCGAGAAAAATAGACGAAACACTGAATTACATGAAGGAGCTTGAACAAAAGATACGGGAGTCATAGGGATCGTATCTGTGCTTGGCTGATGGTTAGGTTCGATGCAGGCTAACCGTGGGTTGTGAGTGGTTGAATAGTAGTCTGTTCATTTAGGGCAGAAGCAACATCTTTCCAAACTGTTTTCTGCTTTCCATTCTCTCTTGAGCTTCGGCCGCGTTTTTGAGCGGAAATTCCTTGTCTATGAGCGGTTTTATCTTCTTTTTAGCTACAAGGTCCAGCACTTCTTTCAATTCTACACGCGTTCCACCACGTGAGCCCAGAATTGTGAACTCATTATAAATGACGTCTCCTGTATCCAAATTGACTTCGTACCCTGTTGTTCCTCCACACGTTACTATCCTGCCGTTTTTCTTAAGGGACTTCATGCTTTCCTGCCATGTGTCTTTGCCGACATGCTCAAAGACAACGTCAACGCCTTTTCCGTTTGTCTCTTTCATTACGCGCGCTGAAAGGCCATCTGCTTTAGAATCAATAACAATATCTGCGCCTAATTTGTAAGCATTTTTTCTTTTATCTTCAGTGCTCGCAGTTGCTATAACTTTTGCGCCCAGATATCTCGCAATTTGGATAGCAGAGCTTCCGACTCCGCTTCCGCCAGCGTGCACAAGGACTGTCTCATTTTTCTTTAACTTGGCTCTTGTATTGAGCATTCGCCATGCAGTTAATGCCGATAGTGTCACAGCTGCAGCAGTTTTGAAATCCAATTTTATTGGAATTTTGACAGCATTAACAGCAGGCACTTTTACAAATTCTGCATAGCCGCCATTCGAGTGCATGCCTAGTATGTCGCCGTTTGGGCATGTAGTTTCGTTTCCTTTCAAGCATTGATCGCACTTGCCGCAGAAAATCCATGGCGCAATAGCGACCCGTTCGCCAATTTTTGGCGAAGAAACTTTAGAACCAACTTTATCTACAATTCCTGCAACTTCTGAACCACAGATGTGAGGCAAGTGTGCATCTGGTACATCGCCATTACGAAGAAGCAAATCAAGCCTATTGACGCCACAGACTTTAACCTTGACTAATATTTCATTTGTACCTATTTCTGGCGTTTTGACCTCCTCTAATTTTAACTTGTCAGAACTACCAAATTTATGAAAAACTACTGCTTTCATCTTAGTAGTATTTTTGTTAGCCTTTTAAAATCTACAATTACAATACCTTCTATTCCTTAGGGCTCGTAGCTGTGTTAGCCGATGGTTTGGTTCCTTGCAGACCAATTGTAAGATGGACGTGGTTGATTTTCAACCATAGGATTGGTCGAAAAGCCTTCTGTTTCTAGTGCCTATATCATGATTTTGTCTCAAGAAATCGCTGAATTTTATAGCAAAATCATAGTTAGTGACATTTAATCCAGCCTCAAAGTTTTCCCTCCCGGGAAAATAAAGCGTGCCATCACTTCTAATTATTGGGAGAGGATAAATGCCATTTTGAAAATCTTTAAAGTGTTTATAATTTATCCTTCCTATATGTGCATAATCTCCTATTTCTTCTCTTGCTTTAATTTCTTTGAGTTCTCTTTCAAACTCTTCTTCTGTTATGCATACGCCATTCCAAACATATCTGGCGTCTCCTTGCATTTGAACTCTCGATACTCTCCACACGTCACAGCGTGGTATTAAATATCCAATGTCCGGAATGGAACCAAGATTTCTCCTTTCAATTAGCGTATTTACCTTTAACCTGGATGGGACACTATTTTCTTTATAATATTTCAATATATCCATAACAGATTCATAATGCCCGGATCTTCCACGTCTTATAGTGTCGTTTATTTCCTTTCTTGACGAATCCAAAGGGACGCTAATAGTATCTACAATATATAATAGATTCTCATAATGAGGAAGTAGACGTAAGCCATTTGTTGTTAACGTAGGTCTAATGCCGTGATCTAATGTATTTTCTACTATATCTTCAAGATCCGTCCTCATGGTCGGCTCTCTTCCTGAAATATTCAATACTTCGCACCCTATTTTGACCAGGTTGTCTAAAGCTGTATTGATTTGGGCTGTGTTCAATTCTTCTATGTTTCTGCCGTGACTGCTATCGTAGCACCATGCGCATGCAAGATTACACCTGTTTGTAATTTCCCATACCCAATACCGCGGGTTTTCTGTCATATATTTACTTATTAGTAGTAATAGTATATAAATATATTCTCTCCCTTAGGGGGTAGCAATAGACTAGTTTAAAATCTATGGAAACATATAATTTCCATGGATAAATATATATTCAAAGGTCTTGGATTCACGGACGGCGAGATAAAGGTTTATTTTGCTCTGCTTGGACATGGAAAGTCAAAAACCGGAGAAATCAGCAAGTATTCGGGAGTTCACACATCTAAAGTTTATCTTATTCTGGACCGCCTAATTCAAAGGGGCCTGGTTTCCTATGTAATAGAAAATAATGTGAAGTATTTTCAACCGTCTGACCCTGAGCGTCTACTGGATTATATCCAGCTAAAAAAGAGGATACTTGACGAACAAGAATCGCATTTAAAGAAAATCATTCCGAAGATTAAGAAGAGGCAGAAACTCTATCAATATAGACAGTCAGCGGCAGTGTACGAGGGAATTAAAGGAATTAAAGCTCTTTTTGAAAATATGCTGGATTCGTGGAAAACCGGAGATGAATACCTCGTCTTCTCACCTGGAGATGAATTCAAAAATAAAAACCTAAACGAATTCTTTCGGAAACACCATTTGAAAAGAATTAAGAAAGGTATTGTTGTAAAAGTCATTGCTTTGGATACACAAATGGAATTCTATAAAAAAGAATATAGAGGAGTAAAAAATTTTAACTTTAGATTCAGTCCTCTTTCTCTTCCTGCAGGTTTGAATATTGTAGGAAATAGAATATCTATGCTTATAGGAGAACCGTACCCAACAGCTTATTTAATAGACTCGCCTTTGATGGCTAAAAGATATAGGGAATTTTTTCATAGAATCTGGAAAGTAGCGAATAAATGATTAGAATAGCTTCGTAGAAACCCTATGAGAAAAACCAACATCAGGTCGATGTTGTGCACCAGACACTTCAAATTCATCTCTTTGAACTGATTATTCCAGACCTTGCTGGAGACGTAGTCTCCATATTTTCTCTTTATCATCGCGTTGCGCGCTTTGTCTATGTTCCAGAAAATCCTGTGCTTTATGACAGGTCTTATGCCTTGGGAACGCAAAACATTTCGTATATGTTTCGCATCGTATCCTCCATCTCCGTACAAAGACAGCAGCGAAGCTGCTGTCTTATTGACCAAGGGAAGCAAGATTTGCGAATCATGTCTTCGTGTCGTAGTGCAATGAATTCGATGAACAGACAATCTGTGCACATCAATGATTTTTGTAACTTTCAAATCCCCGAAAGTCATCTTGCAGCGACGTACATAATGCTTAGAAGCATAGTGCCTGTCATATCCAGAAGCGTCTATCGACGCTTCTATTTCGCTGCCTACGGCAGCAAGTTCAACAAGAATTGTCAATATGCAATTTTTCAGTCTCAGAAAGAACTTGTTCAGTGTAGTCCAGTGAGGCACCTTATCCAGACCGAGAAATTCTGGCATTATGAATGCAGAATTTCCCACAGTTCACGATATTTCAGCCTGTAACGCTTCATTATGCACAACAGCGTGAGCAGTTGCCATTGAGTATAGTTTTTGCGTGAGAATTTGCTTGAATACTTCTTTATTTTCTTGCTAACCACACCCGAGCACGTTTCCGCAAACTTTATGAGTTTGCTCGGGTTATTCATCCTAGACCCCTCCTTGTTGTGTGTCTAACCCAACTTGGGTGGGGTCTATTTTTGTCAATTTAGGTAAGGGTTTCTACAGAGGAAAAATTTTCTAGTCCACGAATGCCCCTGCAACAAGCAACGGAAATATAATAGTTGCGTCGCCTTCTACTTTCACTGTGTCTGCATCAGCAGCAGCTTTGCCCCATGATTTTGCTTCCTCTGGCAATGCTCCGCTGTCTGAACCGTCTCCTTCGGCAGCCGTGTTTATGTATATCGTGTATTTCGTGCCTTCCCTCATCATGTTCGCGTTCATTATGTGGTGCTTGGGCAGAGAGCCGCCGAGAATTATAGCACCTGTTTCCTCCGCATCCATCACCATGTCTTCGAGCTGTACGACGTCGTCAGTCACGTCAACCTTGAATTCCTGATGCTCGTTCTTGAAAAAGAAAATATTATCGCCTATCGCACCGTCAGTTATCCCGGGACAGAAAACCGGTATGCCATGCTTGGCTGCCCAATAGAGAACAGACGTTTCATCACCTAGCTCGCCAAAGCGTCTGCATATTTCTGTCGGTGTTGTTATCTTTCCGGTCTTTTTTTGTTCCTCGTAAAGCTCCTTGAGAAGCTTCTGGAAAACCTTTTCAAATTCTATGTATCTGTCATTCGGGACGAGTATGTTGCCTATGCGATTTATGCCCTTGCTGCGCAGCATCGCACCATTCAGCCTGAAATCTCCAAGAATAAAGTGATTTATCGTTTTTATGAAGTCCTCTTCGATACCGCCTGCAGTCGTCACGAGAGCATGAACATGATTGTTCTTTACAAGATGCAAAATAGACTCACGCACGCCCGACGATATCATGTTCGATGTGAATCCGAGAAATATTGTCACCTTATCTTTGCGCATCTGTTTTGCTATTTCTATTGCTCTGCCAAGATGTGATGCCTGGAAGCCGGTTGATTTGTACGCCCCCAGAAACCTTTTCATATCAAGACCTCTGGAAAAGTCGTAACCCCTGATATGAACACCTTCAGGCTCATCAGACTCTAAAAATAGCCTCTTTTTTGCTTTTTCTACATTGTCCATGGTCTGAATGATAACAGGAAAGTTCAAAAACCTTTTTTAGGATAGTCTACAAGATTATTTCTATGACATGGGAAAAATTCAGAACAGAGTGCGCCAAGCTCATTGGAGTCCATTTCAGCCTGTTAGAAGTACCGCCAAATGAGGTTGATGCGGACTTGGCCTTTCCATGCTTCTCGCTTGCAAAGGAGCAGAGGAAGAACCCTTTTGAAATCGCAAAAGAGCTTGAAGCTGTTGCGGGAAAAAAGAAGATGACGCTTGTAAAGGGTGTCAAAGCTGTCGGGCCTTATGTTAATTTTTATATCGATTATGCAAAGTTCTCGCCAGCTCTAATAAACGAAATAATCAGTGAGAAGGAAAAATACGGACCTGGGAGCAAGAAAAAAGAAAAGATTGTCATAGAATCTCCAGGGCCGAATACGAACAAGCCGCTCCATCTCGGTCATGTACGTAACATTGTTCTTGGCTCGTCTCTTGCGAACATATACGACTTCCTTGGCTATGATGTGAAAAGGGTCGATATTATCAACGACCGTGGCGTACACATATGCAAATCCATGCTCGCTTACGAGAAGCTTGGAAACGGAAAGGAACCAGACAAGAAAACAGACCATTTTGTAGGCGATTATTATGTGCTTTTCGCAAAAAAACTTGAAGGTCATCCGGGTACGGAAGAGGAGCTAAGAAAAATGCTCATAGACTGGGAATCAGGTGATAAAAAAATAATGGAACTATGGAAGAAGATGAACGACTGGGCCATTTCAGGCTTCAAACAGACGTACAAGCGCCTTGGTATGCACATAGACAAGGAATACTATGAAAGCGAACACTACAAGGATGGCAAGGATATAGTGATGAAGGGGTTGAATGCAAAAATATTCAAGAAAGACAATGAAGGCAACATAATAATAGATCTGGAGGATTTGGGCAAGCGCACCCTGCTGAGGGCCGACGGCACGTCTGTTTACATAACACAAGACATGGCACTTGTAGTAAAACGATACAATGAGTTTCACATGGATAAGATGATATACGTTGTAGCGGAAGAACAGACTGACCATTTCAATGCCCTTTTCAAGATACTTGAAATCCTTGGATACCCGTTCGCAAAGAACTGCTATCACCTATCATACGGAATGGTTAACCTTCCGGAAGGCAAGATGAAGAGCCGCGAGGGCACTGTCGTGGATGCTGACGACCTGATGGATGAAATGCACAACATGGCCGAAAATAAAATAAGGGAACGCAATCCAAATGAAAAAGAAATAAAAGAACGCGCCGAAAAAATAGGCATGGCCGCATTGAAATATTTTATAGTAAAGTTCGATCCTAACAAGCCTATAACTTATGATCCAAGTGCCTCTATAGAATTCGAGGGCGATACGGGACCATATTTGCAATATACCTACGCACGCGCAAATTCAATAAAAAAGAAATCCAAAAAAAATATTGCAAAAAGCCCCGTGTTTTCTCAGAAAATAGAATTTGACATGATAAGGAAAATGTCGCAGTTTCACGAAATCGTGGATAAAAGTGCTAAAGACTATAAGCCAAACATACTTGCTAATTACCTGTTTGAACTTGCCTCGATGTTCAACGAATTTTACCATTCAGCTAAAGTTGTTGGAGAGAAAGAAGAGCCAGACAGACTTGCTCTTGTCACGGCTGTGATGCAGGTAATAAAGAACGGCACAAAATTGCTTGGTATAGACACAATAAATGAGATGTGATCATTTTCCTGCTATTAGAACATATTCCTTTTCCTTTCCAATCAGTTCAAATTCATGCAGGATTTTCATGCCACTGACTTTTTCGAGCAACATTTTTCTTCTTTCCGAGTAATTATCATTATTGAAGAATATTGAAAGCAGTGAAATGCCGCCTTCTTTTAAGACACGCTGGAAATCTATACCATCCACTGTATGCATTGTATCCACCGAAACTATTGTGTCAAAAGATTCGTCGACGAATGGCAGAAATTTTGCATCGGCAAGAACTTTTGGAAATACGGCCACAGAATTTTTTATCATTGAAAGGTCCCTGTCAACTCCTATAAAATCCCCGCGGAATTCATTCTCAAGATAGCCGAAACCGCACCCTATATCAAGTATCAGTTTATTGCGAAATATGCCATCCGAGAGAGGGCCAAGATGGTTTTTTATCTGGATGAACTTTTCTTTCTGCATCCCTTGCCACGACGCATATATTCCCGGCGAGAATGACATATGAATTATCTTATGTAATGCACTAAAATAACATAAAAATTACGGACGGCATCGAAAATACTTTTAAAACAACTACTATTAAGTAGAGCCTATGGAGGACAAGTTTCTGATACGGGTAGACGAGGAGACGCCGAGCGACGAAAAAGTTGCGATAAAAATTATAGAATCCGGCATCGGTGAAGAACTCAAACGGAAGGTTGACATGCTGCTTGAAAAGATCGATGGCATAGCAGCAACGACCAACATAGAAATATTGAGGGAGATGAAGGACATACTTTCAGGACTTCTGGATTCCATAGCATCCGTGAGCAAGAAATACTCACTCGTTTCCGAGATGATACTGAAACTGGACGAAAAAATCCTGCAGGCCGGGAAAATTGATCTGACTTATTTGGAAGACGCGACAAGAACAAACGACGAAAAGCTCGACCAGATGGCAGATGGCCTTTCTAAGTTACTTGCCGAGATACAAGCTACATTAACCAGCCTAAACACCGACTTCGCTACGAACAGACCAAATCTGGAAAGACTGGAAGGGAAAATAAATGAAAAATTTATAGAGACCTCGATTTCAAACGCCGAACTTAACGATAAGATAGAAAACGCATTGTTGAGAAATCAAGAGGTCATGGAGAGGTTGAGTGTAATAGACGCAATGGACGCTGAAATGAGTGTCAAACTTGCCGAAATTAAATCTGACATAGAGGAAACAGCAAGCAAGATCAGCGAGAACATAAATGCAGCTTACATGAATAATTCTGAGGCAATAGGAAGGATAAATGAGAAGATAGATGCGGCTCAAGTGACTACTTCTGGCCTTATAGAAAAAATCAACCAACGGCTAGACGCAACTTACATGAACGACGCAGATCTGACGGGCAAAATGAATGAAATATACGTTCATAGTAACGAGGCATTTGCAAATATGGAAGGAAAGCTGGTAAGGGTAAACTCAGAGATAAGCGGCAGGATAGATGACCTGTCTGTGAGCAATGCCGAGCTGATAGAAAGGGCTAGGTCTCTCTCGTCGGATTTGTCCGCAATATCAGAAAGAATAAATGAAAAAATAGGTGAGATGTCTGTTATAAATGCGGAGATAACCGAGAAAATACGCGAGATTAAGGCGGATGACGTGGATAAAATAAGGGAACTTTCTGAAAAGATTGGCGGGATCTCATCTGATATAGATTCTGTTAATGAAAAGATATCGGGTGACTGCATGGACAGAACTGAAATTATCGGAAGGCTTGATGAAATATCTTCCGGAACGGCAGAACTTATCAGGGGTGTCGAAGAAAAAATTGGAAGCGCGGCTGCCAATGATATTGATGTTCTTGCAAGGGTTGACGAGAAGCTAAGCGACATGAATGCGAGGAACAAACAGCTGTGGGACAGGCTGGATGAAGTCGCCAGAATAGGCCAGAAGATAGATATGATACAGGACGAAATGAAAAGCAGCGTTACTTCTCTGGCCGATGAAATAGGAAAATATCAAACAGGGCTCAAGACATTAATAAAACCTAAGCGCGCCAGACCACGTAAAAAATCAAGGAAAGCCAGAAGAAAACAGCGCGTTTCCAGACGCACCAGATCAGGAAGACCGGTCAGATCAAAACGGCAGATAGGGGACGAGGCGCTTGACATACTCATAATCAACACGCTGAAAAATGTCAGCATGAAGATAGATTCGCTTAGCCGTGCCACAGACGTCAGCGAAACCCGTCTCAGAAAACGCATGGCTGTTTTAATGACCCGTGGTGTCATAGCGCGAGAGAAGCGCGGCAGATATACTTTCTATGTGTCCCGGATTGACGAAGCAAGTGAAATGGATAATTAGCTAGTACTTGCTTATCAGGCTCGTTGTTTCTTCCCGTGTTATTTTGCCTGTTTTTGCGTCTATGTCAAATGTTGTTGCCATGATATCAGATGTTATCATGTTTATTGTCCATACCAGGGCGCCCTTCATGTGGAGGGTGATCAGTATGTTTATAGTTGTTTTTGAAAACTTCTTTTTGACAGATTCCATTGCCTCATCTACCGTTACTTTAGTCTCGCTAAAATCCGGTCTTTCCACATTGCTCATGGGCGGCGTTTCCTCGCCTATTGTCACAAATTTGTCATTAACAAAGCAGTCAAGCACGACATTTTTTTCTGGATTATAGAAAAGGAGAGTCCATTCCTTTATTTTTTCGTCCTTGGATTTTATGCACGCAAAACAGGAGCACAAGAAATAGCCATGCAGTTTCTTCACGTCCTCATTATTTTCGGCCTTCTTTATGGCTTCTGTTACTTGCATCACAACACCGATATAGTGAAATCAAATCGTTGGTGATATATAGCTGACCAACTTAATATTCTGGATACAAACAAG
>CAYJUT010000022.1:0-10085 GCA_964373415.1 uncultured archaeon
TGACAAACCCACGACTTCGTACAAAAGACTTCCAAAGAAGTCTTTTGGCGACTCAAGTTGGGCAGAGCTCAACTCCGAGTTGGTCGTGGGTTATAATTACCAACGATTTGATAAATGAAATGCCCTTAATACCTGCGACTAAAGTCGCAGGTTTCTTTGGGCATTTCTTTCGAAGTCTCCATATCAAAAGCCAGCGGTTTTCGGAATACTTCAAAATAACAGATTTCCACCAGTCTAAGCGAAGCGGTGACTGGTGGTCAATTTATATACTTTCCTTTTCAATTCTCTAGAAGTACATAAGCCCCTTTGGTGTTACTGTTACGAAAGGGGGGCTTTTTACAGGTGAAAAGATGGTTACTGTTGACGAGGCGATTATCGCCAAGATAGTGAAAGACGGAAAGCACTTCGAAGTTCTTGTTGATTCCGACATAGCTTACGGCTTGAAGGAAGGCAAGATTGTTTCTCTTTCCCGCATGCTGGCCGTGAACATGATTTTTACTGACGCGAAAAAAGCCAACAAGGCGGCCTCTTCTGACGTAGAGAGGGCATTTCATACGAACGACGTCGAAAAGATAGCTGAAGAGATAGTCAAGCATGGTGAGATACAGCTTACCACGAACTTCAGGCGCAGAAAAATAGACGAGAAGAAGAAACAGATAGCCACATTTATCAACAGAAACGCCATAAACCCGCAGACAAAAGCGCCTCATCCGCCTGAGCGAATAATTGCGGCAATGGAGCAGGCCCATGTCACTGTTGACCCATTCAAGCCGGCAGACCAGCAGGTCGACGGCGTTGTCAAGGCCATCAAATCAATACTGCCATTGGTCGTAGAAGAGCTAATGCTTTTTGTCGAAATACCGGCAAAATATAGCAGTCGTGCTTATGGCATTGTTAAAGAGTTCAACATGCAGCAGGATAAGTGGTTGGCTGATGGCTCGCTTGTGGCGAAGATAAGCATACCAGCCGGTCTCAAGGAAACGGTTTATCGCAGGCTCGGCGCGGCTACCGAGGGCAGTGTCAAGATAGAAGAGGGAAAATAATGACGAACGTTGTAAAAATAGCCAGGGTTTATACCGAAGATGGTCCTGTATTTTTCATACCGAACATGGACAGGTATCTTATAGTCATGTTTGAAGACGGAGAAGAGCCTGGCACTTACGATATTAGCATGACCATGAAGACTGTGGGGGGAAATATCGAGCAAATCTTTGAGCATTGCGTAGAAGTGGACATAGAGCACTACAATGGAAGGCTGCGACGTTTGTGTTCAAGGTTTGATGAAATAGATCGAAGATATGGTAGTGGTTGTTACGGCCTCTGGAATGTGGATGAAGCCGATATGAAGGTTATCGATAGGCTTGGGGAATTGTGCAGGGAAATATGCCAAATGTGATTTTTATAGCTGACCAACTTAATATTCTGGATACAAACAAGAGTAAACTCTTGTTGTACAGAAAGAACTTTGTTCTTTCTCGTATTATACAAGTTGGTCACATACAGTGAACCCAGTAAATCATATACGAAATCTTTACTGGGTTAACTATAAAAATGGAGTTGATAAAATGGAAAGAAAACTTGTGATACCGGGAGATTTCGTCGGCGACGGCCGTGCAGGCCATGGAGCCTATGAAGAAGATGGTAAAGTATTTTCAGGCTGCGTGGGCCTTGCGGAGGAGAAGAACGGATTGTTCTTTGTTATTCCGCTTTCGGGCATATACGATCCGAAGCGCGGCGACGGCGTGATAGGCAAGATACAGGATGTCATATTCTCTAAGTGGATTGTCGACATCAACTCGCCTTACGAGGCTGTTCTCTCACTCGCGGATGCAACGGACGAGTTCATAGACCTGACAAAGACGGACATGACAAAATATTTCAATTACGGGGATCTCATTTTCGCCGAAATATCCGGCGTGTCAAGCACGAAGAATGTCCAGTTGTCTATGCGCAACCGCAAATGCAGGAAGCTTCGCGGCGGAATGTTGTTGAAGGCCACTCCTGCAAAAGTGCCGCGCATAATCGGCAAGGCAGGCTCGATGGTCGAAATGATAAAACAAATGACAAACACGCAAATAGTTGTCGGACAGAACGGCATCGTATGGGTCAAGGGAGATCATGAGGACATAGCAATGGATATAATAACAATGATCGAGAGGAAATCCCATGTTCACGGGCTTACCGACCAGGTGAGGACCGCCCTGGAGGAAATAATGAAGAACGCTCCGAAGGTCGAGAGAAGGAAAGACGAAGATGACGAAGGTCAGGACAATTTTCACGAGGAAGAATTCAGGAGTTGAGTACATGGAACTGATAAAAAATGGAATACGAATTGACGGAAGAAGAATGGACGAATTAAGGCCGGTATACGCTGCTGTCGGCGTGCTCAAGAATGCCAACGGTTCTGCTATGTTCAGGCTTGGAAACACGACCGCAATCGCGGGCGTATTCGGGCCAAGAAAGGTCTACCCGAAGCACGAGGAAGAAGCGGAGCGTGCCATATTGCGCACAAGATACAACATGGCGCCTTTTGCCACAACCGAACGCGGCAGACCCGGTACGAACAGACGCAGCACTGAGATATCGATGGTGACGAGGCAGGCATTGACGCCGCTTCTTTTCCTGGAGGAGTTTCCAAAGACAACCATAGATGTTCATATAGAAGTGCTGCAGGCTGATGCATCCACGCGTTGTGTGGGCATAAATGCGGCCGCTCTCGCACTGGCCGACGCCGGCATACCAATGAGAGACCTGATTTCCAGCTGTTCAGCAGGAATAGCGGGCGGTCACGTTGTGCTTGATGTTGCAGGCAAGGAGGACACAGAAGGTGAGCTTGATCTTCCTGTGGCATATTATCCAAGAAAGAAGCATATAACGCTGCTTCAGATGGATGGCATCACGGACAGCAAACAGGCAAAGGAAATAATAAAGCTGGCTGTCAAAGGCTGCGAAAAAATATACGAGGAGCAGAAGAAAGCCCTGAGAAATAGATACAAACTTGAAGGTGATGGCGAATGATAGAACTAGATTCTTCACTTGTAAAAGAAATGATAGAAAACGGCAGGAGAATGGACGGCCGTGCCCTGGATAGCTACAGGGAAGTGCATATAGAAACAAATCTCATAGCTTCTGCCGAAGGCTCTGCGCGCGTAAAACTTGGCGACACGGATGTTCTTGCGGGCGTGAAGATAGACGTTGGCGAGCCCTTTGGTGATACGCCTGACGAGGGCGTCTTGATGGTCGGCGTGGAATTCGTGCCTCTGGCAAATCCGGAATTCGAATCAGGCCCGCCACGCGAGGGAGCGATAGAAGTTGCAAGGGTTGTCGACCGTGCAATAAGAGAATCAAAGGTCGTTGATTTCAACAAGCTTTGCATAAAGGAAGGCGAGAAAGTCTGGATGATCTACGTTGATGTGGATATTCTTGACGATCACGGCAACCTCATAGATGCCTCATCTCTTGCTGCGCTGGCTGCACTGAGCACAGCAAAAATGCCTGTGCTTGATGGGGAAGGAAAAGTTGATCACGACAAGAAAGGAACCGAACCTCTTCCGCTGAATGGCAAGCCTTTATGCACAACGTTTGCAAAAATCGGCAGCAAGATAGTGACTGACCCGTCTGTTCATGAAACAAATGCAATGGATGCGCGTCTCACTGTTGGCACATTCGAAAAGGATGGCAAGATAGTTCTGTGCTCCATGCAGAAAGGTGGTCCTGTCGGCCTGACGCTGGAAGAAGTAGAGGAAATAATGCACCTTGCCGAGAAAAAAGGCCATGAACTGAGGCAGCTCATAAAATAATTCAGAGTAATTAATTGCTTTTTAGTTCATTGAAGCATAGAATTCGTCGACTGTTTGGTACGCATATGACACATCAAGGTCGTATTCTTTTGACCCAAATTTTCTGCGAGTTAGCTGATCCCTTAACTCTTGGATTTCTGATTCATGTTTGTCTAGAAGCGGAAATTCAACCCTTCCATGTTTCACATTGACCTTGATTTTGACGTTACTGTATTTGCTGCGAATAAAGGCATGTATTATATCCCTTGCCATACCGGCCCTTGATGGATCATTGCGTCTAAGTTTAAAAACATATACCGGCATAATTAAAGATAAACGCAGTTTTTTTAAGCTTATCCTAGATTCATTGAAAACTGCCATCCTCTTGTGGCAATGAATCCGGGACCCTGTCGTTGACAAACCCGCGACTTCGTGCAAAAGACTTCCAGAGAAGTCTTTTGGCGACTCAAGTTGAGCAGAGCTCAACTCCGAGTTAGCCGCAGGTATTAAGGGCATTTCATTTGTACTCGCGCCATGTGTGCTTGCATTTGGTGCATTTGAAGAATTGGGTGGGCGGCTCGTCTGCGCTGCGGGTCTGTATAAGCCAGTAATAGACCTCGTTGTTCTTGCATTTCTTGCATTCCTTGTTCGTCCTGGGCAGGTCAGGCTTGTTGTCTTCTATCACTACCATACGATCCTGTTTGGATTGTGTTGTTATCCTGACATTTACTTTCTTGCTTGTCTTTTTGCCGCAGCTTCTGCACACAAAGTCTTCGCCGCTTGGCACAATCATACCGCCGCAATCGCAGAATTCCATAATTATCAGAACTTTAATTGAAAAATCATCTATAAAAATGAATTAATTATTAATCAATGTGTCTTTTTTGAAACATCGAAAGTTTTGCTCTTTATACGCTGTTTCGATTTCTTGCCTGTAAGCACTTCACTTACTATTATGGCAGAATCAGTCGCATCATCAAAATCGTACATATCATCATGCACATGGTCGTAATCACCGTCATTAAAATATCTTGTAATTACAGAAAATGCATCCAAGAGATCATTCAGACAACCGATTGTCCTGCGGTCAAATTTTACTGTACGATAATTATGCTTTCTGGAATTAGTATGAATGACATCGATTTCATCAACAAAAAAGCTACCTGGGCTATGTATGGGCGGACTTGCCAATATTGTATTTATGCAAGGGTAACCCCAGCCACTGATGAATTTATTTTCTTTTGAATATAGTCCTAATGTTATCAAACGTCCATCATTAAGCATGAAACGTACGGCATACTCTGGTTCGTTTGCGCCCTCATAATCGTTAGCGGGTTCGTGTACTGTAACGTCCCATCTCTCAAAAATTTGGTGGGGAAAATTAGACACAATTTTTTTAGTGTCCATATCAGCCAACCGTGCCATGTCTTGTTGACTTGCAGTGTGTACACGAGAACAAAAGGACTTGTGGCAACGGCTCAAAAGGTCTTCCATCTTCAGGGTTCTTTGGATGTAAAGTGTCCTTATAACCTAATTGCGGTTCCCATCCTCTCTGTGCAATATTCAATGAATCTTTGTGAGGGTAAATACAACATACAAACAGGTAATTAGAAAATAAGTTTATAAACATATCAGTGCTTTTCTTGTAATGCAAGTCGATGACCTGATTGCGGAAGTGAAAAGAACAGGAGCGAAGCGCATAATGCTGCAGCTGCCTGCCGGGTTGAAGACGAGGGTTACCGAGATGGCTGAGAGGTTCAGCAGCGAAGGGGTCGAAGCTATAGTAGCGCTCAACCCATGTTACGGCGCATGCGATCTGGCTGACGAGGATGCGAAACAGGCTGGATGCGAGATGCTTGTTCATGTGGGACACAGCAAATTCTACCGCGATTTCAAGACAGCTGTCCCAGTTATCTATTTTCCTTGGACATTTGACGTAAGGCTGGACACCGTTGATTTTTCTGTGATAGAGGAGAAAAGAATTGGCCTTCTCACTACAATCCAGCATATGACGTTACTTTCAGACGCAAAAAACATGTTGGAGAAACAAGGTAAGGAAGGGGTCATAGGCGGCCATGTGCTTGGATGCTGGTTCACCAATGCAGAAAAGATTGCTGATAAAGTTGATGCATTCCTGTATGTTGGTTCTGGAAGATTTCATCCACTCGGTCTCAAAGACAGGAAAATTTACGCCCTTGATATAGAAAGGATGAAAGTGGATCATGTGGATACATCTGTACTAGAAAAGAGGCGTTATGCGAACATTTACAACGCAAAAGACGCGCGCACGTTTGCCATACTTGTAACGGCCAAGAAAGGCCAGAATCAGTTACTTGGTAGTGCCGAAGAAATTAAAGAAAAAATAAGAAAGAATGGACGCGATGCATTCGTTTTGGTACTGAACGAAATAAATGACGCTGCACTGATGGGCATCAAGGCTGACGCTTTTGTGAACACGGCATGTCCGCGCATCGTTGAAGACCATTTTTCAAAGCCTGTGATAAACGTAGAAGATCTGGACATGGTGCTATCAATTTAGTAGCTTGCTGCCCAAACCTATCGATGGCAAGCATGACAGGTTTCTCGAAATGACATCTCTCAGGCGTTTCACCCAAAAGTAAATGTGTAAAGCCGGAATCCTGGCGAGGCATCTATTTCCAGCACATGGGTATTGTAATTTGATCCTGCTATTATATTGTACAATTTATATTCGTCTATTACCATAGCTCCGTTTGCTAAATCCGTTCCATTAGCTGGCCTGTCATCAACGAGAATGTTAATGCTAGAATTTCCGCCGGCTACAATATTCACGTTTTTTGCCTTGTATACAAGAAAAAGGTTGGCATTTTCAACAGCCTCTATATAGTCAGCCTCGTTCTTCCATTTGCCTGAAAGGTAAATCACATTTCCGGATGTTATGTTGGTGGGGACATAATTAACTACGTTACCCGGTGAAAAGCCCTCGGCATTGCCCAGCGGCGCACGCGCGAACTCATAACCAAGGTATAGTTCAGGTGTTGCTATTCCGGAAAAATCCGTGCTAACAGTTATGTTTGTCATGTTTTCTGAAAGAAGCGGGTTTATCTCGCGCAAAAGCTGTTGTATTGCCTCTTCCGTCTCGGCATAGCCACCTTCTCCGATATGATCATATCGTATATTGCCGTCCTTGTCTATCAGGTATTTTCTTGGCCAGTATTTGTTGTTAAATGCGCGCCATGTTGCATAATCATTGTCCTGCGCAACCGCATATTTTATTCCGTACTGGTCAACCGCCACCTTCACATTATTATAATTTTTTTCAAACTCAAACTCCGGAGTATGTACGCCGATTATGACAAGACCTTTGTCGTGATATTTTTCATGCCAGCTATTGAGATATGGTAATGTACGGATGCAGTTTATGCAAGTGTAAGTCCAGAAATCGGTGAGCACAACTTTTCCTTTCAGGCCAGAGATGTTCAGAGGAGGCGAGTTTATCCAGCCTGAAATTCCTGCGAGCTCTGGCGCTTTGCCGAGATTTGGCAACGAAGATGTCTGCTGCTGTGTTTGCGGCACGTTGACAAGCAGAGACGCTGCAGCAAGGAATACCATTATCAGCCCGATCACAATAAATTCCGGCCTCAAAAGTTTTGCTTTTTTCATATTAGTTTCTCTCGCTGCCGTTCTTATTGACTTCTTCTTTGACTTCCACCGCTGTGGTGCCGGCCATGTAAGAAAGAAACGCCGGCAGCAACGGCAGTATGCACGGAGAAATGAATGTTATTATACCTGCTAAAACTGCAACCAGGATGTTAAGCTGTGTTGCAGCTATGTCCATGGACGAACCGGTCAGGAAACTTGCAAGTATGCCAATGTAGTTGAAAATTACCAGCAATCCTATGAACACCAGAAGTATGCCGCTTATTATATTGAAATATTTCAACAGTTTTCCGGATTTTGCAAGGAAACCCGAAACATGGGACGTGAAAAGGCCTGCAATAAGAAACGGTATCCCTATCCCGAGTGAAAACGCAAATAGAAGCACAAAACCCGATCCAGGTGAAATTGCAGCAAGCGTGTATATCGAGCCTAGTATAGCCCCAACGCACGGCGTCCAGCCTATTGCGAACGCGACGCCAAAAACAAATGAGGAAATATAGCTGTTCCTAAACCTTTTGACTTTGAGCTTGTGCTCGCTTTGCAGGAACGGGATGCTGTATTTCAGCGACGCTATGAGAAATATGCCAAAAACAAGTATTACAATGCCGCCTATGGTTCTGAGTATATTTACAGCGTCAAATGCCACGTTTGAAAGCGCCGTCTGCAGCAGCACACCAACGATCGAAAATATAAGTGTAAATCCAAGAACAAATGCTACAGAGTTAAGAAAAATAACCGTTTGACGATTCATGATACCACTTAGGCTATTGCATTATTTATCTCGCTGACGTAGCGGTTCTTGTTCCAGCTTTCGGATGATTTCAGTACACTCTGGTTGTTCTTTACAAATACCTTCGTGTGCTGGTAAGGTACTCCAAACTGTCTTGCGAGATTTATTTCGTCCTGATCCGTGTCACCATCGTTGAAATTAACCCTGAAGCCAATTACTTTGTCCGTTTGTAGCCCATTGAATGCCGCGTATAGCTCTGGTACCTCCGCTATGCATATGGGACACCATTTGGCATAGAAATAAAGCACTATAAGCTTATCAGTTTTCAGAGCTGCGTCGTAGTCAATCTTGTTGAAGTCTAGTAGGGGTGAAGAGTCGCCTGCCAGTTTCGTGCCAGAAAAAGAAGTATTGCCAGCTTCCATCATTTTTTCTTCTGGGTCCATCATAGTGCCATTTGGGGCTATCATTGTCCCATCAGGTTTTATCATAGTTCCATCTGGCTTTATCATTGTCCCATCAGGTTTGACCATCGTTCCATCTGGCTTAACCATCGTCCCGTCTGATTTTACTATTGTTCCATCTTCCAGTGTCTGATCCCCGGTTTGGACCTGGTTCGACACGCAGCCTGCCATTGTTACGGTAAGAACCAGTAAGAGTACAATAAGAGTGCTCTTCATGCAAAGCTTGTAATTTTTGCGCTATATATAGATTTTCCCATATTGAGAACTTTGATCAGCCTATTGTCAAAGTTCACAGTAAGGACTTTGAATGAAGGGTATACTGTC
Organism: uncultured archaeon; assembly: GCA_964373415.1. GTDB lineage: Archaea > Aenigmatarchaeota > Aenigmatarchaeia > GW2011-AR5 > GW2011-AR5 > GW2011-AR5. The sequence continues at coordinate 8,934 of CAYJUT010000022.1, forward strand.
CAAAGTCCTCTATTGCAAACCAATTAAAAACATCGCGTTAATTTTTATTGTCTTCAAATGGTGAATTATGTTCATACCCACAAAAGAGATTTTGAAACGTGTTCTCATGCTGTCAATAGCAGGTACACGAGGCGGCACGGTACGTTTAAAAATACTGGTGATACTTGAAACTAAATCTCGTAACATAAATGAATTGTCAGGAATGTTAGAACTTGATTATAAGAGCGTGCAACATCATATTCGTGTACTTGAAAAATCCGGACTTGTGGTACACTCAGGTAAAAAATATGCCAATGCCTACACGTTCTCGCCGTTCCTCAGGGCGCATATAAAAGTATTTGCGGAGATTAAAAAAGATTTGGGAAAAAGTAAATAAACTACAAAATTAGGTATAATTATGTCAGAACTTATTGGTACGGCACTTCATGGTCTGAATGTGATTCTTCTGATTACACTTCTCTACATATATGTACAGAATTATCGCCAATTGAAAACAAAGCTGACAGTCGGCTTGATTCTTTTTGCATCGCTGTTCCTGCTGCAAAGTGTAATGAACATATACTATGATACTGCAATGGTCATGTATTCCTCTACATCAGCAGAAACTGCCGCAACCGTGCTCGAAGGCATAAAAGCCACGGCATTTGCCATTCTGGTATGGATAAGCTGGGAGTAAAGGTGTTTTAAAGTTTTCTGACGAAGTTAGGTGTGATATCAATGAAAATAGAAGTTCTTGAAGATGAGAAGGATACGCTGAAGATAGGAATACATGACAACCAGACGCTTGTCAATCTCATCAACGAAAATCTTTGGCGGCAGAAGATTGACATGGCCGCATACAAGGTTGACCACCCTTACTTGTCAAAGCCTGTGCTTATTGTAAAGGCAAAGAACCCCAAGAAGGCGCTGCTTGATGCGACCGAACAGGTCATTGAGGACGTCAGGGATCTCAGGAAGAGACTTCAGGCTGACTGAAGTAGTTATTGATTTACTTCTTTATCTTAGATTCATTGAAAACTGCCATCTTCATTTATGCAAACAATGAATCCGGGATCCTATCGTTGACAAACCCGCGGCTTCGTGCAAAAGACTTCCAGAGAAGTCTTTTGGCGACTCAGGTTGGGCAGAGCTCAACTCCGAGTTAGTCGCAGG
>CAYJUT010000023.1:0-9483 GCA_964373415.1 uncultured archaeon
GTACAGAAAGAACTTCGTTCTTTCTTGTATTATTTCCTTGTGAGCTATACATGGTGAAGCCTTGCTTCACCTGTACAGGCGAAATGAAGTTTCGCCATGTATGTGAACACAGAAAACATGTCGGGATTCTTTTCTGGGTTATAGCTCTACAAGGAAATAAACAGTATATAATTTCCTTGTGAGCTATATGCGAACCCACAAATTCATGTCCAGATTCTTTTGTGGTTTCACTATAACTATAAAAACTAATAAAATCACTTGCCAAACAATGAGGGCGTGTAAGGTTCTCGCGGCTTGGTACCGGTTTGATAACTGCCTCCTGATTGTATAACAATTACATCCTTTCTAGGCCAATTAAATCTTCTTTGGCCTTCCGGTTTCCTTTTGCGTTCAACTCGCAGACCAGATGGCATCAGTATTGCAACCCTTCTGTAACGAAACTTGTCTGTATTATTATACGCATCGCATTCGCCGGAAACCGAAAAAGGACAATAGTAACAGTGACCTCCATAATTTGGCAGCAGCGTCCTGCCGTCACGGGCCCTTTCACGCACACTCTTTCTTTTTACTCCTAACTTATCCAGTTCTTGCACAAGATGTTCATGGTCCTCATCCAGAAAATTCAGCGACACGACCCTTTTTGGCACATCATCGTAGCCTGGGTAATACACATCTATCCGCGCTTTTTCGCCATGCTGCCTTTCATGCGCTAGACTATAACATGAAAACTGCGGATTCGTGGCTAATTTTGCGCTATCATGGCGCTGACCAGTCTTGTAATCTGTAATTACTGGCTTTACATTTTCGTAATGGAGCCTGTCTGGTCTTCCCTTAAGGTTTACCTGAAAATTTCCGGTATTTACGGTTATATTGAACGATTTCTCGAAATCCGGCCTGTCCAAGTCTCTTTCTGCAGAATGTTCTTCATAAAATCTTCTTGCCATAGACATTCCTAATTGTGTGTAGTACTGCACATTTTTCCTCGAATTGGGGTCAAACATGATGGGAGTACGATTTTGAAAAAATGTCCATAAACCCTTCCATCCGCCTGCTGCAGAATCAGCCGACTTATAGTTTATTTTGAAAAATCTTTCAAACCACGAGTGCATTGCCCCTCCGAACGTATTAAAAATGAAACTAACATTTGCCTCACGTCCATCCTCGTTTGAGACAAGAGTAACGTCATGCGCCTTGTACCGCCCCTTCAGACCCTTAACATGCTCGAATGCCCAGCGCAACTCACACGTGTTTAGCACATTCATCTGACTTGGACTTATCGTAAAGCCCTCAAGATCTTGCACTCATCACACCCCACTACATGCGAATACAGAATCAGCCTATATGAATTGAAAATTATTAAAATCAGATATTGTACCTAAGCAGCGCTCCTACACCGCCGAACTCGAGAAACTGTTTGCCCTCTCTTGTGTCGGCTGATACTATGACGACTTTGCTCCCATAATTATCCGCGACCTCCTCGAGGTAATCGGGCAGATCCTTCTCACCCATCAGGTCCCAGCCGGGCTCGCTCGGCTTACTGTCGCTGAATATTATTTTCTTTTCATCTCCACGAAGCAGCTCGTAGGCTTTCAGTGGCGTCGCCTCGCTGACTATTATCCTGTCGACCGCGCCGATTTCTGTTGTCCTCACGACCTTTTCGGGTCCATAAACGACTTTGCCGTGAGGTTTATGCAATTCATAGAAGAATTGTTGCAACAGCTTCTTTTCTTTTATAACTTCCGCTTCTTTCAAGAGTTCGCCGGCTTTTTCCACAGTTTCCTGCAGTCCCTGATCGCCTGTGTAGCCGGTGTCAAGTATTCCAAGCACCTTTTTCTTGACGTCAGCATGCATGTAATCTTCCTTCATGAACATTTCCTTTATCGGTCCTGAGCCGCTGACTATTATTCCTAGTACTTCTTTGTTTTCTCCAAATACTTTATTTGCGGCCTCGCCGATCTCCTTGAGCCAGTCGTTTAGAAGACCTTCACGAATTCTTGAGAAACGCTGTGAACTGTTGTGTACTATGAGACCATTAGCAATAAAGTTTTCGTATTTGTTTACTGATAAATCGAATACAGGAGTGCTACTACAATGCTCTTTTCTTATTGATAATATTTTTGTTTCTGACAAACTTCCATTTGGATTAATTATGCTCAGGAACTCATTTTTTGACAACTCCGATGCAGATTTTTCTTTGAAGTAAGTTTTGTTTGAAACGAAGAAGACATGTTCTCCTGTTGTTTTTATCTGTGTCGAATCTGTTGTGATTATGTAAATATTATTGACTTCTTTTTTGAACTTTTTGCTAACTGTGCTTACAGCGTTTTTATGTTTTTGAAAATCATAGCAAATCACCTTGTCATTTTCCTTTAAATCTTCTATAGGTTTGCCGATTTCCGAACCCGTACTCAGACACTTCACTTGCGTACCTTTCATAAAACACTGCCCGCCGGCCCGAGTCTTTCCCGGGACGATCGACTCTTTGTGAAATACTTCTTCTATTCTTTTTCCGATAAGCAGCGCTATGTTGGCCTCGTTCTTGTCAAGACATATTATTCCGTATATCTCCTTTTCCTTCACCATGTCCTCCAGAGGTTCCATCACGAACCGCTGGTCGCACCAGTACATCTTCACCTTTATCTCCTCAGGCGGTTCTATCGCCCACAGTTCTATGTCCGTTCCACCCTCTTTCTCTGATACGTTGCCGCAAAAAAAAGCTAGGCCGTTAGGCGGGGTTTTCTTGTAGAACTGCATCTGCCTTATTATCTTGTCAAGCGCTGTCGTGACATTTTTCCTGACGGGCTTCGACCTGATGTTCTCGGCTGTGCTTTGCTCGTTGCGGAGCTGCGTTGCAACCTCGTGAAGATTTGCACCTACCGGTATGTAGACTGTAACAAGTTCGGTGTGCCTGCCTTTTACGGCAGCCAGTTGCTTTATCAATTTCTTCAGCGAGAGTTTTGACATGATTCATCACCATGACTATCCGGAAACGTTAGATTGAAGCCGGTCCCTTCGTTTTGGATTTGGTTTAGCCCTTTATCTCCAGTTTTCCGTAGCTTATTTTCTTTATGTTATGCGTCAACATCAGGTCCCTCTCGATAGGGCGGAAGTTTTCTGGTATTGTGACTTCTGACAATTCTGCTTTTAATGAAAGCCCTCTGTCTTTCTTGAATTTCCACATGGCGCTGTTAAGCTCCATCAACTCTTCCTTTGAAAATTCCATGAACAGTCTGCTGTCAATGGCCTGCGGAAATTCTTCCGAGTGTATTTCTGCGCCGTGCAGGTCCATGTATATCTTATGCGTAACGAACGGTATAACAGGTGCCATTAGCTTCAGTAAAGCGTCAAGGCAATACCCTAGCGTGAACAGTGCAGAGTTTTGCTGGCTCTTCGTGAATTTCTCGTTCTCGTTATATGCGCGGTTCTTTACCAGCTCAAGATAGTGCGAGGCGAATGTTTCCCACAGGAAGTTCTTTAGTCTCGCAGTAGGATTATGAAAATCATACTCCTGATATTTCTCATTGCAGTAGCCTATTAGCGTGTTCATCTCGTTTATTATCCACTCGTCCAGCGGCTCGAATTTCCCTGGCTTGCTCGCATTGCCAAACATCGACACGAATCTTGCCACATTCCAGAGCTTTGTTATCGTCTTCCCGGCGCCCTCTATGCGCTCGAAGGAACATTTCATATCGCCTTCTGTAATATTGCCCTCTACGGCGCACCAGAGCCTGAATGGCTCTGCGCCGAACTTCTCCAATATGTCGTGCGGGTCTATCACATTACCCACGCTCTTTGACATCTTCTTTCCCTTCTCGTCGACTATGTGATAGTTTATCCAGACGTCATTGAATATCGGCTTGCCGGTGAGCAGGTAAGCCTTCAGTACAGTATAGTACAGCCACGTCCTGACTATCTCCTTGCCCTGCGGTCTCAGCGTGCATGGTCTGAAGAAGTCGGTTCCGTGTTTCATTATATAAAGCGGGCTGTTTGCCGAATCGAACCATGTGTCGAAGACGCGCTCTTCGCCGCGGAAATCGGATGATCCGCACTTCTTGCACTTCAACGGAAGACGTCCATCTGACGTTTTTGAGGGCTTCTCACGCCATGGCTGGACATACTTGCCCTTTTCAGCTAGCAGAGGTTCGCCACACCCATTGCAGTACCATAACGGTATTTCCGTCGCGTAATATCTGCGTCTTGATATTGGCCAGTCGATGCTTACAGAGTCGATCCAGTCCAGCATTATCTGGCGGCTGTGCGGGGCAAAAAATTTCATTTCCATTGCGATGTTCTTGATATCATCCTTGAATTCCACCTGCTTCAGATAAAACTCCTGCATCGCTATGAATTCTATCGCGTGCTTGGAACGCTCGCATATAGGTGTTCTGTGCATTATGTTTTTCTGCCTCACGAGCAGATTGTTTTTTTTCAGTTCCTCCAGGACAGCTATTCGCGCGTCCTTGATTTTCATGCCTTCCAGCATCCCGGCGTTCTTGTTCATCGTGCCGTCTGCTTCTATCGCTATTACCGGGACCAGCTTCTTCTCGCGGAAGAATCTTATGTCCGTCTGGTCGCCGAATGCACACATCATCATAAGACCTGTGCCTTTTTCCATATCTGCGTGAGGATGGGCGCGTATGGGCACTTCCCCCTCAAACAATGGCGTGATTGCCGTCTTGCCCTCCAGATGACTGTGCCTCGAGTCTTCGGGGTTGAATATGACCATGCCGCACGTGCATATCAGTTCCGGCCGCGTTGTGCCGATTATTATTTTTTCTCCTGTTTCTTTCACGGTGAACGTTATGTCGTTGAATGTCGAGGACGTGTCGATATAATCTATCTCAGCGTCCGCTATCGTTGTCCTGCAGCCTGGACAATAATTGTTTATGCGCTCGTCCTCGTATATCAACCCCTTGTTCCACAGGTCGATGAATGTGGCCTGGGTCATTGCACGATACTCAGGCGAATCCGTCAGGTATACATCGCCTATGCCGTTGCCGACTTCCCACGAGTTGAAGCTAATGCCCAGCTTTAGAAAAGAATCTATCGATGAGGCGCTTGATTCCTCGAGCAATTTCTTGCAGTGTTCAATGAATTTTTCTCGTGGCGTATTTGCAATGGATATGTTGAATTTTTTTTCTGCTGCCATTTCTATCGGCAGGCCGTTTCTGTCCAAGCCAATAGGAAACAGTACATTTTTTCCTTTCATCCTATGAAATCGCGCGAACATGTCCATCAACGTGTAAGTCGCCGCATGGCCTATATGTATGGGCGTGTTCACATAGGGAGGCGGTGTATCTATGCTGAAAACGTCTTTTCTAGAGTTTTTATCGAACTTGTATATTTTTTTATTCTTCCATCCCTCGTAGACAGGCCTTTCCATGTCCTTTGTCCAGTTTTTTTCTTTTATTTTCGGGTTTGAATTCATTTCAATTACCTTGGTTTAACCCTGCGATAAAATTCTTATAAGATAAAAGAAGCAGGGTTTTGGCCAAACAGTTCAGATAGTTACAATACGACTACCGAATAAACGTTTAGCTTTTGCATAATAGTCATATGTTTCGAATGTTTATAAATAATACCAGAATATCATAGATGAAAATGGGTTTGGTTAATTTCATTACACCTGGACGGGCATTTTGTTTCGGCCTTGATTTCATTTCAATTTTTCCTTATATTTCGTAATTGCAAGTGTTTCAAGATCCAGAGCCATGAAGTCTTCTGCATGTATGGTTTTGACTTTAGTGGCGTCCTGAATTATCTTTTCCTGTTTCCATAGATTGGAACGCATAAACCAGAATGAGAAGTGCGTCAGTATTACCAATTGCGGCTTTTTCTCCATTGCCCTGAGCAGTGTTATTATTCCATCAACACTCATGTACCCTGATCGTTTTGCCTCCCCGCCTTTTGGAATTACAACATTAATTATCAAAATCTTGCAGCCGTCGTAATATTTTTCCATGCCCTTGTAATAAGCGCCGTCCGATGTGTACCCAACGTCAAATCCCTCCCCTGAAATGCGGAATCCAACAACCGGATCGTAATGGTCGGCTTTTATTGCCTGGAATTCGATTTGATTTATTTTTACTTTATCTCCGGGCTTTACTGAATAGGATTTTGACTTTTCAACGTGATATGGGGCTATGCACCTGAATATGCCTTTTTCCTTGCCCTTGTAATCCGGGAAACAATGCTCCTCTGCTACGAGAAACGGGTCCTTTAGACCGTCAAGCAGCGCGTTCGCATCTGCTGAATGATCAATATGAAAATGCGAGAGTAGCAGCCCTTTCCATGTGTCTGGTCGCAGGCCTAAATTTACGGCATGTACGAGGGCGCCCGGTCCCGGGTCTACTATGAATTTTGTTTTACCCATGTCAAAGAAAAGACCACCAGTCTTGCGGACTTGGGCTATCATCATGTCGCGCCCGCCTCCGGTGCCGAGAAATATAAGTTTCATAAGATAGCTCTTTCTAAAAAAATTATTTATAGACCGGCTTAATGCCAAATTTATTCAGTTCGTCCAAAACATAACGGCGTTTGGTGAGTCCAAGTGCTTTTGTTTTAAGCCCCTGATTCTCTGCGACAAGAAACTGGCCTATCGTTACTATTCCTGCTTTAGTGAGGGCTTTTATCGGTGTACAACCGTCTGGAAAATACATTTGGTCTATCCTGTAAGGTAAGAAATTGTCTGGCGAATATTCAGGTATTCCAGCCAAAAAATTTCTGGTTCTTTCATCTGCGGCATATGGCAGGCAGGCGTTTGCAATTACTTTCTGGTTGTTGAGGTATGATAACTTGGGTAGAATATTGTATGCAATTGTTTGCCTTATTCTTTCTCCGGTTACTCCATGGGTTCTTCCTATTTTTCCGAGTGTCTGACTTTGCTGCCCCAGACCATAATACCGAATTACTATGCCGAATTCCCTTTCCGTTAATAGAGGCCTTATAGCTTCCCGGAGACTTGTTCCCGGTCTGGAATCATGGCGCAAGCCGATGTTATCATCCCAGATATCTGCGTAAAGAGTATTTTCACGTAATGGGCGCTGTCTTAGGCCTAGTTCGCGTCTGGCCTGGCGTATCTTGTTACCGTAAGCAATTCTTAAGTCGTTTCCTAATCCGGCTTCTACAAGATCGCAAAGGGTGGCATCTGGATTTTGTTTTAAATATGCAAGAATTCTTGTCTCACATTTTTGTTTCTTCCATCTTTTTTGCTCTCTTTTTATTCGTTCGAACTCATTTTTAATTCCAGCTTCTTTTCTGGCTTTATTTATTCCGTGACCCTCCTGTCCGTAACATACCATAAAATCCACATACAAGGAGCCCTCTGAGTGGCGCCGAATATCACAAACTGTGGTTTCTGGATGTTCTCTAAGATATCCCAGAAATCTTTGTTTTCTCTCGGCTTTTGAAAGCCTGACAAAGCGGGGCTCAACCCCTGCAGCTTTGCGCACGTTGTTGACACCTCCGAAAGCTCTCATGCCCGAATGAAATCCTGCTTTTTCAGTTTCCCTGCTTGTTGCCTTCGGATGATTTATGAGATATTTCACGACCCCTTCTTTGAGCTTTCTGATTTCGGCTTCTTCCAGTTGCTTCATGCATAAAGAATATAGAAAAGGCTTTTAAGGCTTCCTCAGTATTATTAAGCTTTCCCTGAGAAGACCTTTCTTTGTTGTCCTGTCCTCCAGAGCGAGGCGCTTGTTCAGGACTATTATCTTTTCCACTTCAAAGCCTGCTTCATGTGCCATGTGCGATAAAATAAAGTCGCTTTCTATCTCGCCGTCAATATCCGTGGAGGACGTACGTTCTCCAGGATCTTGGGGAAGTCCTTGACGTCCTCGCAGATAGGCATTTCCCAGGACCATGGCGACTTGACCGCCGTGCTTCAGAACCCGATGCATCTCTTTCAACGTTTCTTTCATATCTTCGAAATACGCTTCTTTCTGATCCTTATCCCCGCGCACACCAAGAAAAGAGCGCATTGAAGGCACGTGTCTCATCTTCATGAAGAAATCCTCTATCGCGTACAGCTTCGTGTAGTCTATATTGTTCAGATAAGGCGGGCTGGTTATTACCGCGTCCACGCTGCTGTCATCAAGCCTCATTTCCCTTGAATCACGCTGGACAACCATAACAGACGGAGGCACTGAGTGCGTCATTCTGTTGGAAGCGCCACTTTGCTGCTCTTCAACGTCCTTTATCATCCTGTATACAACCCGCTGGAACAGCTTCCTCAAAGGCGGCACTGGATGCTTCTTTATCTTTATGACACCGCCATCTTTCCACGCGTAGCTGACCTTGATCGATGCGTTGAGCAGCGCAAGGGTGAAGAAATCCTTATTTTCTAGGCCGTCTATCGTGTCTGAAAAGAACGATATGTCCTCAAGTGCATACTTGTTTATCATCACGCGCATTATCTTCGGGAATTCCCAGTTAAGCCTGTGGAACTTCCTGCGGAAAATTATTTTCGCCTGTTTGCGCAGCTTCTCCGGATCGTAATTAGCTGCTTTGACGCTGCTCGCGAATACGGCAGTTGGCAAAACGTCGAGGCCTATTGAATTTATTCCATTTTCTTTGCACGCAACAAGAGTTGTGCCGCTTCCACAGAATGGGTCCAGTACCGTGTCATCAGGCTTCAGCTTGAACATTTCGATAAGCTTCTCGACAAGATGCTTTGCAAAGCCCTCCTTGTAATAAAACCAATTGTACACAGGCAGCGGCTTGTTAGGCACGAATGTTGCTAGCTCGCGCCATTCCAGCTTCTCCTCTACTTTCAGACGACTGCGGAATTCATCGTATTGCATGATAAAAAGACTTATTATAGAATTTATAAATTGATAGGAAAGAAGTATATGCATGAGACCGGAATATGCGAAATATGTCAATGACCCAAGATGCTATATTGATTCTGTAGAATGCATGAAAAATGAAGTAGATATGTTATTTGTAGCATCTGGCTTATTTTTAGAGAATTTAATTAAAAGGCAAAAAAGAAACTTCAATGGTGGCTTGGGTAATTCGAACGGAATAGAAGTTATAAAATCCCTAAAACCTGTTAAAATTCTTGATGTATGTTGCGGTCCCGGGAACTTCTCGAATTACATTAGTCTTGTTTCTGAGATAAGGGTTACTGGAATTGATACAAATGAGGGTTTTGTTAAATATGCAAATAAGAGATTTTCAAAATTTGGCTGGAAATTTCTTGTAAGGGATGCCGTCAGCTTCAAACTGGACAAAAAATTTGATTTTGTCATAGCCAATTCTGCCTACCATCATATAATAGATGCTCAAAAAGCCGGTTTTCTTATCCAAATCAGGAAACATCTGAAGCGAGATGGCAGAGTGATATTATGCGATAATTTTCTTCCCTACTATCAAGATAGACGGTCTAAAAATTCATCAATAAATAAGTTCTATAAAGAATTGAGATTATTTTACTCAAGGCAAAATAGCTTAAAAGCAAAAAATTCAATTAATGATGTTTTA
>CAYJUT010000024.1:0-9259 GCA_964373415.1 uncultured archaeon
ATATGCCAAATATAATAAATATTTCTTTTCAAAACCTTGTGGTGTTTGAAAATGAGAATAGAATATCTTGTAGTAAGCATAATTTTGCTGCTGATAGTGCTGATTGTTATTCTTTCGCTTCTATCCGGGGCGTCCAACGGGATAAACACAATATTCGAGCTATTCGGCAGGCGATAGGATGACAGAGACAATAGAAGAAATGACATACACAATGCTCAGCCTCCTGTTTTTGCTTCTTGGGATTGTGCTTATTGTTTCAATAGTGATGTCGAAAGCGAACCCTTACGACTCTATAGCTTTTGCAAACGTAGAGAAACTGCGCGCGTCAATGAACCAGGTGTGCTTCAGCGGCAGCGACGTGAGCATCAAACTCGACCTTCCGCAGAATACGCCAAAATTCCCGTCGCTGATCACCATAATGCCGATATGGATAACAAGGACGAACGGCGACCCCAATTATGTCATATACTATGAGTCTTATCCGCCCGGCGACGCGATAGGGTGGGAGGTCTACCACCAGATGCAAAACAGGCTGATAACCAACCTGCCTGATAGTTTTGGTGATGGAAAAAAAACGTCTGTAGATGTAAACAATTATGTCGACAGCGTCAGGACGTTATGGAACACACAGGTTGTACAAAAGAGCGAATTAACACTTACATCAAAAACTCTCGAGGGCATCATAATAAATAATATCGTACTCGGCGGACCGCGTTCCGACTACTATATGGGTTCTGCTGGAAGTTTTAGTTCAGGAAGCGGTGGAAGAAGCGGTGGTGGAGGTGGCGGCGCAAGTTTTGACCAAAGTGGAACACCAGTAGCAGGTGTAGGGCCGGAAAATGCGCTCGCAGATGCATTCAAATACGGAAAATGGGAAAAAACAGATGAACAGACCGGAACGCCATCGGACGGCCAGAACCAGTTTATTTTCAACGACTACAGGAACCTGAACTCTTTTGAAAAGACGGCCATAAAATACGAAGCGTGCGGCGAGAACTCATTGTGCCTGAAGACACGCTCCGGCGTCTACAGATACCCGCTTGAGCAATGCGGCGGGCCAAATGGAATAAAGAGCATTCAGATGGTGTATGATGACAGAAGCAATGCAGTTAGATTCGGTACTGATGCTGCTATAGTTGTTGGCGGAGTTATATCAATAAAAGTATGGGGTTTTGGAGGTGCCCTTCTCAAGTTTCTTGGAGTCAGCTTGAGCAGCGGCAAGAGCATTATAAAATTTATCTTAACACGTCCTATAGTATCTACAGTGATAGGCACTGTAGCCTATAATACGGTAGGTGAATGGCTTGCAGGCGCTTTCCTTTCCTACAAAGTCCAGGATTTCAATATAGCAAGTCCGTGCTCGGTAAAACAAATGACAATAAAAAAAACGTCGTGCAACAACTATGATCCGGGTTGGATGCCGGATTACGCATTGTGCAAAAAATATACAACCTATCCAATATATGAATATGGAACCGACGGGAAATTAAAAAGGGCTGGCGATCACTATACATGCCTTGACAAGGTGAACGATGAAATATCAACTCCTGACGGTCTTTCTTTCAAAGATGACGACCAGTGCCTACAAGTCATAATCAGGGAAAAAGCAAGCGGTTTTTGCTGGACACCAGACCCATGGACACCCGACGAAGGTATTTTAGATATAAGTGATACGCGCGGTCTGGCAGAATTGATCGGATTTACGCCGGTATACTCTAATACTGCTTATGTTTCATCTTCCACGGATGCTAGAGCCACTATCTTAAAGAGCTATCCAATAATTGAACTGGAAAGTTTCGGTGATCTTCTTCAGCGCCGCTTTACGTGGGCATGGCCCGGCTAGCATCTCAGTCAACTATATAATATGCGCGGAGCCAAGTCTTTATAGAATGAAACCGATCCAATGGGTCTTCATCGTGACCGCGATGACGCTTGTGTTTGTGGCATTCGCCATAAATCCTCTCCAAGCCGCGATAGACGAAGCCATAAAGAGCAATGCGCAATTGCAGGCGCAGCAGCTTGCAAGCGCCATCAACATAGTTTCGTCAGCGCCCGACGGGACTTCGTACATATTTCAAATGCCTAAAGGGAAATGCAACGTTATCATTACTGATGGTTTTGTAAAAATGACAATTACGCCTGTTGTGGGTACGGATCTTTCCTATATTGTAAGCCTGATCAAGACGCCTGTAAAAATAACCAACGGGCTATTTGATTGCAAGGGCAACAGGAATTTATTGATGAAGAAAACAGGCGGTACGCTAACGATAACAACCAATTAGCATCACGTCATAAAAAGGTGTCAAAATGCCAGAGCTAGATATAGAATCCATATTCATGCAGATAGTACGCATGGCGGGCGCGATCCTGTTTATTTTTTTCATGATGCTCATATTTTTTTCATTCCGCGTTGAGATCAAGGATGATAGCATGTCGCGCTTTACGGCAGAGCTTGCTGACTCGTTCTCCAACTCGCCATTGACCATACATAGGTCGGTTTATGATACGCAAAAGCTTGATGAGGCTGAAGCACAAAAGAATTCGGAATTATACGCGTGGAATTGCGAGTTTGGATATGATGTAGAGATCGAATCATTGACGGACGGCAAAAGCTGGAAATTTGGCTACATGCCGTCCAGCAGCATAAAGAATGCAAGGTCGGAGTTCCCGGTCGGGATAAGCACTGACGTGGTATTGCCCGCAAAATTAACCATAACAGCCCACGATACCGCTCTTACAAGGCTAAGCTGCGTGACGCAGAAGGCGTACGAACTGAAGGAAATACATGCCGTAAATATACCAATGGTTTACATTAAAGGCAATATATTCAGGAGGACCGACCAAGACGGGACTCATGTGTGCATGTATTCGGGAGGCAATCCCATAGAATGCCGCTATCTTCCGGACGTAAAGTTCGAGCCTTTCAATTATTTTGATATAATAATCGACTCTGCGCTCAAGAAAGGGGTTAATACGCTAAAAGTAACTGCGTCCCCATTAAGAGTATCGGCAACGTGTGGTGCAATAAAGTCGAATCCGGATCTTGTAGTCGGCACTGGCGACAGGGTTGCAACTGTTGTCCTGTGCGGTGAGGTTGTGTAGTGATATGAAAGGTCTAAACTTGGCGGAAGATACCGGATGGACACTGATAGTTTTACTCGTGTTCGTGGTGATGGCAATTATAGGAATCCTGCTGTACATCCAGACGTTTTTCTCATTCAGCTCAAGCCCCATTGCATATTCGGTCGAGTTCGTCCAGATATACAGCAAGCCTTTCATGCTCGCTGAAGTATTGACGCAGGCAAAATTCGGCGACAGGCATCTTCTCGAACAGGCAATAGAAATATCAGCGGCTAATTCTGTGCAGGGCGCCAATGCGGATAACCTGCCCCCCGGTCTTGCCAGCTTCGTAGACAGCTACAATTTCAAAAACTATTATATATCCGTAAACAGGGAAGGCAAGGAAATTATAAATGTGGAGAGCACAAGATTCAAATGCGGCGACAATCTGGAGGGCTGGTGCGTAATTCCCGTCATCAACTTTGGCTGTGATGTCGGGCGCGTTGAAATAAGCCAGAGCAAAAACCAGTGCGTATCAGCAGTTCAGGTATGCTGCAAGGAGGACAGGCAGGAATACGCGCGTACCATAGGCGCTCGAAGGGGTATAGCTGTGGTATCGTGCGGCAATAACGGAATAGGCGTCTGTTCGGAAGGGGTCCAGCCATGGACTGTTTTCTCAACGGCCGATACATGCACGCAAAACAGGATAACACTCGGGAACCCTCCGGAGTGCTCGACAGTCAACAATGGCAAAACGCCTGTATGCTGCGCGCCGCTCACGGAAGAAACGTCAATTGCAACTGGCCTGACAACAAATGCAATTGTCCCGTTATTGTACAAGCAAACGCTTGGCACACTTGAGGTGACGGCGAAATGAAGAACCAAAACAAGAATACTGGCCAGGCGAAGGTCACTGGAGGGTATTCACGACCGTATCGTCATAGTAAAGGTGCCGGGACAACAGTCGGCAGCATAATGATGATAGTCATTTTCCTAATGTTCTTTGGCGTTTTTCTATACATGTCAAACAACCGGACGCAAACGAACATTCAGCTAAATCTTGAATCTCTTCAGCTATTGAGACTCAAGTCGACATTCGAGACATTCAACCAATCTCTGGGCATGACATGGTTCATATCTACGGTCCAGTCGGTTTTCGCCACGGCGGACGACAGCATAGGCTGCGGCATTGACGACGGCCGTGTTCCCGCAGGGTACTGGCTGAAAACAGACCCCACCAAATCGCGCAACAAATCTGCCGCTGTACTGATGACAAACGGAAAAAAATACAGCGATTTTGGGCTCAATCCCATCATATGCTATCCGCAGGATAATCACGTAAAAGATTACATATCAAAGACTTTACTGGAAAGCGGCTATCTTAACCTGATAAGGTCGTTCAGTGTTGGCGGGATTAACATGCAACTAGAGCAGAACAGTAGGCGAGACGCGGTCGATGCGTTATTTGAAATAAATTTATTGGACGACCATGTCAACTCCAAATTCTCCCAGAAGATAACGGCAAGATATGAAAGTAGCAGAAGTGAAATAGTGAAAACCACGGAGAATTTCAACTTAATGAAAACCTTACTAAGGCCTATTGTAGAGAGTGCAAGAAGGGCTATTGGACTATTACTGGTTTTTGGAGATTCGATGTACGTCACCAACCAGTTATCATACCGGCCGTCGACACAAAGCGCGGATGCGTACATTAATCAATTTTCATCCGTAATAAAAAGCCTGGCAATTTCCCCTTCGCTTACAAATGTCGATCAAAGTGTATCTGTAAAAACTGACATATCAGGCGTGGATAGCTCAAATGCCGGCGTGTTCGACCAGGCGATTGGACATGGCCTCGTAGCACACTACATAGCCACAATAACGTATACGGAAGGCATGTCATCGAGTCCAGCGACAAGGCTGTCATGGCCAACCGACAGCAGGGCGATAAAAAGCTGCTACGGGCCGCGCCAGAGCCCGACAGATGGAAGTGGCCAGTTTCACGAAGGCATCGACATAGGCCCGTCAACGCCTAGTGTGGGTGAAAATATTTATGCAGTGGCAGACGGTACGATAATTTCTATAACTACCATATGCCCGACTGGAAATATTCCTCCTGGCTGCAGTTATGGCAACAAGGCAATCATAGATCATGGCGGTTTCTATTCGTTTTACGCGCATCTCGAATCCATTTCTGTACAGGCTGGCCAGCAGGTTTCCCAGGGAACTGTCATAGGCGTAATGGGCAATACAGGGGTCTCAACGGGAATTCATCTGCATTTTGAGATAAGGACACCTGACCAGTCGACACGCGCAAACCCATGCAGATACATAGACTGCACTCAATCGACGCTAAAAACATGCGAAGGCGGGCCGGGAGGCGATTCGAGCGACGGCTACTACTACCATGACACCACGTCGAACATATTCTACAAAAGGCCTGTATCGCTGGAATATACGGTTGAAGATTATGTGCCCGCCCTTGACTGCCAACAATACAGCCAATTGCCTCCCCGACCCACATTTTTCAACTGGCAGGTAAGCAATGACATGGCGTGCTGCGCCGGTTTCGTGTTCTCGTGCAATGCGAATATACCAAAATTGGCCGCCGGGCAGTCCATAGCACTGGGTTCTTACACAGGTGAAAATCTGGATTGTGACAACAATCTTAATTCACTGCAATGTATCTGCAATAACATATTATCCGGCAGGGTACTCAAATGCAGCGACAACGGATTCTCCGTGGGCCAGCCATAGGCCAGACGCATCTTTATTTAATGCAAAACAAGTATAGTCAACAGGTGTTAGCATGAAAGGTATTTCAATAGCGATAGAAACAATAATTTATCTTATACTTGCGATAACTGTTCTATCTGTGTTGTTATTTTTCTTCCTCAGCCAGGCAGGCCCGTCCCAGGACCAGTTCAAGCTCGAAGCCGACAGGAGCAGGTACTGCGGCAGCTACGTCAGCAAGGACTTAACGTGCGCCGGAAAAGACGGCGGACCAGTAAGCGGCTTGCAACCGGGTCTTGTAGAAAAAATAAAAAAAACCTGTTTAGAGCTTAACAGACGGTTTAACTTTGCTTATTGTCAGGGTGACAAGGCACGTGACCTTGAGTGCATAAGGGACTGCTGCCTGACGTGTCCGAAGCAAACGGTGTAGCTCAGCCAGAATAGTTAGAAAGAAGCGCTCCGTATTTTCCGCTTAATTAGAATTCTTAAAGTTTCAAAGGTAATCCGGAGCAGGTTAATATGGAAAAGGGCGATAATGTTATTTTTGTCGGTAAGAAACCATTGATGAGCTATGTGCTTGCAGTAGTCACGCAGCTAAACAGCGGCCAGAATGAGGTGCATGTAAAGGCACGCGGCCAGTCGATTTCCAAAGCCGTGGACGTAGTGGAAATCGTCAAAAATAAATTCATACAGGACATGAAAGTTTCAAGCATAAGCATAGGCACTGACGTGCTCGAAGTGGAGAAGGAGACGATAAACGTTTCAAGGATAGATATAACGGTCAAGAAATAAGGGCAAAGGAAATGCAATGGCCGGTTTTAGTCGAAATTTATTACAATTGGCTCTGTTGAAAACCTAGTGAAAAGCAGCGACGTGAGGAGTATTGTGTTCCCACAATACTCCTAGCTGACCTATACGTCAATAGACGTATAGGTCTACGTCGCTGCTTTTCTTTGAGCATTTCAACGGAGCTTTACAAGTTTATCCTCTGCCTTAGCCTACCTTCCCCTTCGATTTTTCATTTAGTCAAGAAAAACTATATATACCATCTTCTTCCATAAGTTATTAGATTAAAATGAAAGACAAAAAAGGTCTTGAGCTGCCTATAAACATGATTGTTGTTATTGCTATTGCGGTATTGGTTCTTGTTGTCGTCGCGGCGTTCTTTGCCGGAAGATTGGGCGGCGGAAGTGACGAGATAGCGCTTAATGCCGCATTCAATAATGGCTGCAACACGCTGAGATTCGCAGAGCAGTGCAACCCAAGCAATATCGGTAATGTAAAGGTACGTGGATATGCACCACCTGGCGTGGACGCATCACAATACACTGATGGATGGCCATTTTTTGGCGGCACTGACGGAATATGCCAAAGAAAAGGGTATTCTACAGAATCTCAGTGCGCAAGGGTATGTGGCTGTACCACAGGCCCTTAACTAGATTGGAGTCGGAACGTCCTTTGCTGTTTTCTAATCATCATAGAATTTAGATCCGACTTTTTCCTTGAATCTATTTTATCCATCTGCTCAATGAGGATTGTTCTTTCTTGTTTTCTGTGAGCCTCTTCAGCGCGTTTGTTATGCGCTCATCGGAGAAATCGTGCTCGTCGCACATGAATTTCACTATTGCAGATTCGTCGGGCTCGCCAAACGTCAGGTCGTAGCTGGTAACTGGCGGGTTCTTGAAGAAGTCAAATATCTGCTCCGGGCTGACCGGGAAGTCCCATGACAGGTCGCTAAAAACTTTTTCCAGCGCCTTCTTTTCTCTTACCCTGTCCAGTGCCTTCTTCGGACCATAACCAGCTATGCCGCCTGGATTGAAGTCCGTGCCGATAAGAATTCCGACTAGGATGAGTTGGTCATGGGTTACGCCGAGTTTTTCGAGCGTGCTATCAAGAATAAGCATCTCTGGGTTTATGGCGACTATCTGGCCGCCTCTTTTTTTCTTCCCGCTTATTGACAGATTTCTTACCAGCCTAGTTGCGCCGAACAAAAGAGTATCGTAGTCCTGGGAAGCTGCACAAAACGCATCTTTCTGCTTGACAATATGAGCGCACATGGCTTCGCCCTCGCTCGGCGCCTGCACGAATGGCAACCCCATGGCAGTCAGAAGTTTCTTGCTACCTTCTATATAATCCTCTGTTATCGTTGTCGAGCGCTTCGCATGCCTGCTGGCGGTCTCGTAATCCTTTCTCTCAAGAGCCGCACGCCATTCTCTCAAGGCTTCTGCCCGCACGTCACGCCTGCCGGCTAAAACGGCCTTGAATTCAGGCGGTTTGCCATCGAAGACATAGACGGGCTTTATGCCGGCTTCCATCATCTTTAGTGTCCTATAATATAGACCACTAAGATGCGAAGTGACGCGGTCTTTGCTGTCCTTGAGCGGCGTGCCGTCAGGCTGCCTAATAATGCTAAGAAACTGGTAAATCCAGTTGTAAGCGTCTATGGCTATTATCTTGTCAAAAAAATCTTCTACTCCCACTATTTCCCCGCTGACAAGCTGTGTGAGTTGGATTCCCATGTATATCCTGTAGAATATAATAAATGGAATCAATAAAAGGGTATTGGTTCGGGCGCAAAACTGATAGGTGGTAGAGGAAGTTTTAAGAGGGCTTTGTAAATAGAGTTCGTATGTCATTAGCAAAAGTTAAGCAAGTCAAGGTATATCAGTTTGGATTAAAGGATGGTCCTATGGATTCGTCAGAATTTGGTAAACTTTTAGCTATTTTGTCTGATATTGGTCATAGATACGGAATGACGACTGACCGAATTGTAAATCAGCGAGTAGAAGGAATTTCCCTTTCTCCAACTGATGTAAAAAAGCTCGAGAGACGATTGGATTATCCTATTACTGTCTCATGGTCTTATGATAGACCAAGCCAAGTTGCACCTCTGGAAAGTCGTGCTTGGCCATAAATTTATCTTTCTTCTACACTCGTTTGCATTAGAATTTACTTCTCAGGTACCTTCACATCAGAAAGGCGCTTCAGGTACTCTTGGAGCCGCTTTACTTCTCTTTCAACAACTGCCGCAGCTTTTTTTGTTTTTGCATCATTCTTCAATGTGGCGAGTTCGGAAAGCGTTGAATTTATCTCCTTCTGAAGCTTGAGCATCAGCGCATTGCGGAGGCCTTCTATTAAATCGCCTTCAAGCCGTGCATAAACCTTCCGGTCGCCCACTCTTGATTTCTTCACGATTCCAATTATTTCCAGCAGATCAAGCGAAAGGGATATAGAAGCCAGTGAGTATTTTGTCTGCTGCGTAAGCTCTTCCATGCTCAGCGGACGGCCTGCAACCAGAAGCGCTGATATTATACGGCCGTGCACTTCGCTATAGCCGAGAGAGCTTGCAACAGCCGCGAAAGTCGAATGTATCTTCTCCTCGTTCATGCATAGAGCTTAACAGCAGGTTTTTTATAGTCAACCAAGCAAAGAAACAGGATATTGTGAACTTTGATTATCCCTTAAT
>CAYJUT010000025.1:0-9113 GCA_964373415.1 uncultured archaeon
AGGCTCGACAACATAACGCTGGCGTATAACATCACCCCGGGCTCTAACAGTTCATTGTCCGCTGAAATATCATGTGCAGCCTCGCTTGCAAGCTGGACCCCGAGTTCCGCAGGAAACTATACGATTTGCGGGTCTATCAATAATGTGTCATTTGCAGATACGAACGCTTCCAACAACGAGGGCTGCAGGACAGTTGTGGTGATTGGATCTGCAAAGCAGTGCAACACGTCCGTCTCAATCTTGTCCGATTCTGTCGTGAACAGCAGCGTCACGCTTGAATACAAGCTATTGTTGAGCGACAGCGCGTGCAACGAGTCGTCGGTCGAGGTCGAATACTGGATCGAGGATCTTTTCGGCTCTTACATGAAGGCAAAACTAAATACGACACAGGAGTTTTCTTGCTCCAAAACCGTCGGCCGCCAGTGGACGCCTGACAGCATGACAGGCACTGAAGCATACAAAATAAAGGCTGTGCTGAGAACAAGCTGCCCGGACAACAATTCTGACAATTATGCAGAAAAGCTTATAGTAGTTCGAGGCTCGCAGGCCGTTGCTTCTGTTGCGCCAAGCTCGAGCAGTTCAGTCAGCTCAAGCAGCAGTAGCACAGGAATCGCAGCCAACTCTTCCACCATTTCGAAAAAGTCTCTTGAGTTAATTTCATACCCGCCGAAGGTGCATGTCGACGAGCCTTTCGAGATCGTCGTGAATGTGTCTGTGAGCAACTTTTCAATTTACTCCTACGTCTACAGCGGAAACAATCCTGTCTCGCGCTCGCTTGACGGCAAAGCCACATGGGACGCGAACAGGAAAGAACTCAATGCAAGCGGACTAGTTATTCTGGCCAAAAAGATAGAAAACGGTACGCTGCCCGGCACCTATACAATGAAAGTCAGGTTAAAGTCTGATAAAGAAGAAGACATAGCAAGAATTATAGAAGTGCTTGAGCGCCCGAAGCTAAGCATAGAAAAGATTAACAGCAGCTTCCTTATTACTGCATGCGAAGGGTGTGAAATGATGATATTGGGCCAGGATTTCGAGTTCTCAGGCAGAAATTACACGCTGGAAACGCCAGGGGTATTTCATTTGCTACTCATCAAGGATTCAAAGATATTTTCCAAAGAATTGATTAAGCTTGACAAAATTCCTGTCCAGGAAAATAAGATCGGCATAACGGGCATGGCAGTGAAAAAATCAGGCCGAATTGGCGGGAGCCAGCTGCTTATTCTAAATGCGCTTCTGAAGATTAGACTATTTTAGCTCTGTTGAAATGCTCAATGAAAATCAGTAGGAGCATCATTGTGTACCAACAATGATGCTAGTAACTAGAGGGTACAGTATTAAGCTTTGCTTAATACGTACAGGTGAAGCGTAGCTTCACCTTGTATTGTGAAAACACAATACCCTCCCTGCTGATTTTCTCATAGGTTTTCAACAGAGCTGCTATTTTAAATCTTTCAACCTCTAGCATAGTAATGTTCATAAAAAACGAGCCCGCGATGAAGGTAGGCAAGTACCTTGTAGTTGCAGACGTTCACATAGGCATCACGAAAGACCTGTGGAAATCAGGCATCTCGCTTCCAAGCCAGGTCAAGCGTCTTGCAGACAGATTGAACAAGTTGAAGAAGCTCACCAAAGCAGAGTCATTGGTAATAGTAGGCGATCTCAAGCACAAGACCATTGGAGTAAGCGCTCAGGAAAGGCGTGAGGTCCCGGAGTTCCTGAAGCTGCTGAAATTTAAGAAGATAATCGTGGTCAAGGGAAATCACGACGGCTTCATAGAAAAAATTGTGCATGACAAGCGCGTATCCGTCATGAAATCCTTCTCTGTCGGCAAATACATCTTCACTCACGGACACAGGAGAGTAAAGAGTGGAAAGGAAATTATTGTCATCGGCCACAACCATCTTTGCGTTAAGTTTCGCGACGACGTGGGCGCGACATACAACGAGCCTGTCTGGGTAAGAGGCAAGGCAAACAACAAGACGATAATCATAATGCCCGCCTTCAATGAGTTGTGCGGGTATTATGCCGTGAATAAGGGAAAATTCAATGGGCCAATAGCGTCAAAGCTGAAAAACCCGAAAATTTACCTTCTTGACGGGACTGACATAGGACGCGTCAGCTACTTGAAAATAAAAGAGTAGAGGCTAGACAAATGGTATTTCAATTATTTTCCGAAAAGATGCAGAAGCTCATAGAGCAAAAGGGTTTCATTGAGCCCACGCTGCCACAGAAGCTCGGCATACCAGAGATAGTAAGCGGAAACAATGTATTAATTATAGCCTCAACTGGCGCGGGCAAAACGGAAGCCACTATGATTCCGATATTTGATAAAATTTACCTTAACAAGCTTAAACCTATCTCGCTGCTTTACATTACTCCTCTTAAAAGCCTCAACAGAGATCTTCTTGACCGTTTGTTCTGGTGGGCAGACAAATTAAATATAGAAATAGCTGTTCGTCATGGTGATACCGATCAAAAAGAACGTACATCACAAAGAGAGGCTCCACCTAACGTGCTTTTAACAACACCGGAAACTTTGCAGGCGATACTAACTGGGAAAATATTCCGCGAGCATCTCAAGAATGTCAAATGCGTTGTAATAGACGAGATACATGAACTGGTAGAAAGCAAGCGTGGAGTGCAACTGTCGCTTGGGCTTGAGCGGCTGAAGCAACTGGCAGGAAACTTCCAGCGTATCGGGCTGTCAGCAACAGTAGGCTCGCCGGAAATTGTTGCCGAGTTTCTTGGTGAGAAAGTAAAAATAATCCGTGCTGAATCGCAGAAACGCTATGATATTCGTGTAGAGACGCCGCGGCCGGAAGCAAAAGATCAGGATATAGCAGATGATCTTGTAATCGGCGTCAATACAACAGCACGTCTGCGCCGTCTGTATGAATTGATCACAAGTCACAAAAGCGTGATAGCGTTCACAAACACCCGCGAAACAGCCGAAGTAATCTCATCGCGCCTCGCAAAGCTGGATCGTGAATTGAAACAGGCAGTACACCACGGCTCGTTATCAAAGGAGCGTCGTGTAAAGAGTGAGGTTGATTTCAAAGCGCAGAAGCTAAAGTCGTTGATAGCAACAAGTTCTCTTGAGCTGGGTATCGACATAGGTTCAATCGATCTTGTTGTGCAATATCTATCACCAAGACAGTCTGCCCGTCTAATTCAACGCGTGGGCCGTGCAGGCCACAGGATAGATGAGGTGAGCAAAGGCGTCATACTGTCAGGAGAAGAGGATGTATTCGAATCCGCTGTCATTGCAGATAACGCAGAGAAGAAGAAGCTCGAGAAAATAAAACTGCACGAAATGGCAATGGACGTTCTCGCAGGCCAGATATTAGGCATGGCTCTGGACGAATACGAAGTCACAAATGACAGGATCTATGAAATAACGAGAGGCTCATATCTTTATCGCACGTTGACGAAGAAAGATCTGGATTCTTTGCTGAGGTTCATGGAAAGCGTACGATTAATATTTTTGAACCCGCAAGGCAATTCGCTTTTAGTAAAGAGACGGAGAAAAAGCTGGACTAGTTACTTTGAAAATTTATCCACAATACCATCAAAGTCAAAGTTCCGTGTAATTTCTATAGTCCAGAACGAACCGATAGGCACACTGGACGAGGCATTTGTAGCGGAGCATGGCCAGTCGGGCAACAAGTTCGTATGCGCCGGGCGTGCGTGGAAAATAATACAGGTCGACGGCAACAAGGTCATAGTCGAGCCTGTCGATGACATAGAATCAGCGATACCATCTTGGGAAGGCGAGCTAATTCCTGTTGCTTTTGGAGTTGCGCAAGAAGTCGGCAAGCTGCGAAGAATCGCTTCTCTCGAGAACGTAGCAAAGATAAAAGAATTCTACAAGGTCGACGCGGAAACTGCAAAGGAAATGGTAGATATGATGAAGAAGCACAAGCCGTTTCCTGTGCCTGACGAGAAGAATTTCCTTATGGAGACGTACAAGGACTTTATCATAATCCACAGCTGCTGCGGATCGCTCGTCAACGATACGCTAGGACGCTACATATCTGCCGTGCTCACTAACGAGACAGGCGTAGCGGTGAACATGAAGAACGATCCTTACAGGATTATATTACAGACTGTTACGACACCTGATAAGGTAAAAAGCATACTGGAAGACTCGGAAGATATCGGAACAGTTCTTGCCGCTGCACTGGAAAGGTCGACAATGTTCAAGTGGCGCTTCCTTCATGTAGCGAGGCGCTTCGGTGTTATATCAAAGGATGCAAGGTTTGACAAGATAAACATGAACAAGATTGTGCAGAGTTATTCAAAAACTCCGATATATCAAGAAGCTTTGCGCGAAGTCTTCCTGGAGAAGATGGACATAGAGAACGCAAGGTTTGTAATGGAAAAGATTGCCAAGAGTGAAATAAAAGTTATAATTAAGCAAGGTCTCAGTTACCTGGGTGAGCTCGGTCTCGTGCACCAGTTTAGCGAAGTAATGAAGCCGAGGATGCCTGAAAAAGAAATATTCAACGCTTTCCGAAAGAGGCTGCTTGCCACAAGGGTGAGGCTGCTATGCACAAATTGCGGAGACTACAATCTGGTTCAGGTCGTCAAGGATATGGACGACCAGCCCGAATGCCCGAAGTGTAACTCGCGGCTTATTGCCGTCATACGCAAGGGCCAGATAAAAGCATTCGAGATCGTCAAGAAACGTGCAAAGAAGAAGACCCTGACTGACGAGGAACAGCATGAACTGCAGACTATACGAAGGTCAGCCGATTTGGTAATGGTCTACGGCCGCAAAGCATGTGAAGTCTTAGCAGGTCACGGCATCGGACCACAAACAGCTGCACGTATTCTTGCCATGATGCACACCGACAAGGAAAAGTTCTATAGGGATATCCTAGCTGCGGAAAAACAATTTGTAAGGACGAAGGTATATTGGAAATAATTAAGCTGCAAGCTGTGATGTTAGCTCCTGTGCTTTAGATCTAACGTCTTCGGCGTTCATAATATCTCTTCCAACAATAGCATACCAATTATCGCCGGCTACCCTTGCAGCATCTGATATCTTTCCTCCCTGCGCTACAAATCCAGGAGCTCCAAATGCAGGATCGATGCCAATTCCTGTTATCAAATCTCTGTAAATCTTTATTCTGTCTATCTTGTTTCCAGGGACGATGAAATTAACAATACCCATATTCGCACCGAGTGTATACATTCTTTCAAAGGCTTCGTCAGAAAGGTAGCCACCGTCACTCGCTTTGTACCCTTCGTGAGTCATTTCACCACCAATAAATACATTTACACCATGCTGTAAAAGTTCTCCGGTCCATCTTACTTGAGTAACGGGACCCGCTTGCGGAAATATAATTGCCGCATCAACACCAGACTTTTTCATTGTCTTGGCAAAATTCATGCCTGTGTCAGGTATGTCTGTTCCTGCCTTTTGATGGTCGTATATAACTTTCTTGTCTGGTGCATATCTACGCACAATTTCTACAACACGAGGCAAGCCATGAAGTAAGCCTAGCTCAAATCCTATTTTGTATCCACCTATACCTGGGGCATCTGCAGTTTCCCTTATTATTTTTTCAAATCTTTCTATATCACTTATATCGCATGCTGGTATAACACATTTACCTTCAATCAGGTGTTCGTTAACCAGATTATATTTCTGTCTTACGTCTGGCGTTCCCCACGCAAGCAGATAAGCTAGAAAAGCTCTTTCATCTTCCGGTGATATTCGTCCAGTTTCTTTAAGATGACTATAAATGTCGCCTGCTGTTATTGGATAATAAATGGGCACGGCATGTTTTCTTGTAAATTGTTCAACAGCATTTTCGCCGCGTTTATCAATTTCTTGTCTGTTTGCAGCTATGACAAGAGCAGGAACGACAACGTCCTCTGCAAGGAATTTAATCATTTCTAATGCACCTTCCTTCGCATCGCCTGCTGTCATGACATCATCAACAAGAACTTGTCTTGAACCTTTTTGTATATGGGCCCCAAGAATAAGTTCATTCTGTCTTTGGTCTCTGCCAACTGCGCCAAGTGCCGTCGCATCGCCATAAGTCTTCGGTTTTTCTCGCCAAGACGAATAAGGCTTGCTAGCATTCCTTTTTGCAAGTGCTAAGGTAACGGCAGGTCCAAATGTGTGGCATTTGCTTGGTATTCCAACCACACCATCAAAATCTTCTGATCTTAAATTAGCTAAAATTGTCTCGGCGTACGAATCGCCAAGGGCAGACAGTCCAGCACCGTCATTCACATCATCTAACTTGAGAAAATATGGTGACTGCCGGCCGCTCTTTAGAGTATAAGGTCCGCCAATCTTTAAAACTTCTCTTCCAAGAAGAAAATCTATAAATTGTGCCTTGTAAGCTTCGACCATTCATTATCTTTGTCAATCAAATTATAAAAGCATGACATCAATCACGCACAAAATGCAAAAGAATCACGGAAAAAATCTATAATAGTTATAAAAAGATTACAAAAAATTTATGCAGATGAATGAAACACTTGAAAGGATTGGCTTGTCGCTTTCTTTACGTAGCCCGCAGTTCTTCAGGCATATTGTTAGGCCTGAGCTTTACAAACGTTGCAAGAAGCCAGATGGTACGACAGACCCGGAGGACGTTCACAAGGTCGCTGTAGAAATGGCCAACAGGTATGTCACGATTTTTGATGTGAACCGAGGTCTTTTCGATTTTCCTGAACTGGCTGTTCAGATAAAAAATCTCCGGATGCAGCCATTCGGCACGGCGGCAGGCATAGACAAGAATGGTGATGCTCTAATACCGTTCTCTTACGTATTCGGATTTCAAACAATCGGCACTGTAATAGTTGATGGTAGAGAAGGCAATGACCAGCCACGAGTTGCTGTTGATGATGTCAATGAAGATGCATACAATGCGCAAGGCTTCCCATCAAGAGGTAAAGACTATGTAATAAATAGCCTGCAAAGATACAGAAGGTCGAATGCACCGCAAAAACCAATAATAGCAAGTGTATGCGGCCTTCCACATGTGATAAGGGAACAAGGCGCCGCTTCTTTTGTTCCAAGCAAGAACCGAGTTGTCACAGAAAGATCAAACAGCGTGATTGTTTACAGAGAATTTGCTGACATGCAAGAATCAGAGACAGAAAAAGCTTTACACAATGCCTATGTGGATGCCGAACTATTGCTGCATGAACTTGATCCTTATGTGGACGGTTTTGAATGGAATCCTTTCTCGCCAAACACGAAGACGTTGGGGCTTTTGAGAAATTCAGAAACATTCCAACAATACTCAAAACTGCTCAGAGAGAGAGCCGGTAACAGGCTAGTTCTAGTAAAGATGGGTCCGTACGATCCGGATGGTAGACAGAACTGGTTAAGTCTCGTTGAAGGTTTTGCAAAACACGGAGATGGTATAACAGCCGTTAACACTTATATGGTCCCAAAAGATAAAGTACCTTCAGCCATGTGGGGTTACCCGTCTGCTGGCAGAAGTGGCAGATTCCTTAGGGATCATAGGATGAGAGCTGTTGGGGATGCACGAGGCGCATTTCCAGAACTTATCATATTTGCATCTGGCGGAATATCAGGCAAATCTGACGCTTACGAAACATTTTCAGCAGGGGCTGATGCAATAGAAGGTTATACGCCTTTTACATATCATGGGCTTGGTCTAGCGAGAACGCTCATGAAGGGTGTTGAAAGAGTCCTGAATAAAAACGGATATGACTACCTGAGAGATCTTATAGGTGATGTGCACCAGAACGCTCAGCCCTTCTGAAATCAATTTAAGCTTATTCTCAAAGTAATCCTATGAACTCGGAAGTCCTTGAAAAATACATCCAGGCGGGCAAAATAGCGGCCGAAGTAAGGGAAGAGAGTGCAAAAATCGCTAAAGTCGGCATGCCACTGCTCGAGCTCGCTGAGAAAGTAGAAGCGATGATACGTGCAGCAGGATGCGAGCCAGCATTCCCCGTTAACCTCTCAATAAATTCCTTCGCCGCCCACTACACGCCTCAGCAGAACGACGAGACAAAAATAAAAGACGGAGATGTACTCAAGATAGATGTCGGCGCACATGTTGACGGCTACATAGCAGACACGGCAATAACTGTAGACTTTGGCAAGAACGATAAGCTTCTACAAGCATCTCGCGAAGCCCTGGCCATGGCTGTTGACCTGGTGAAGCCTGGAGTGGCAATAAGCGACTTATCAGCAAAGATAGAAGAAACCATCCGGTCCTTCGGTTTGGTCCCTGTTGAAAACCTGACAGGACACGGACTGGATCAATACGTGGAGCATAAGGAACCGTCGATACCAAATATTTCAATGAGGAATGACCGCACTCTCGAAGAGGACGAGGTAATAGCCATCGAGCCTTTCGCAACTAACGGCATCGGGCATGTCAACGATTATCCAGAAGTGATGATATTTTCCTTTGCCGCATCGAAGCCTGTCAGAAATGTAGATGCGAAAAAAGTAGCCGAATATGCTTCGCGTTATAACGGACTGCCTTTTGCCGAGCGCTGGCTCCTTAATAGCGAAGCCGAGAAGGCAGGCATTCCGCAGTCGCTGTTTAAGATACGTCTTGCGCTTCGCGAGCTGGTCCAGCGCGGCGTTTTCTATAGCTATCCGGTGCTGCGTGAAGCTAAAAACGGCCTTGTGAGCCAGGCCGAGCACACTATTATAGTAAGGGACGAGCCGATAATCATCACGAAATAATTCTATAGAATTATATCATGTTTAGGGTCGAATTCTGGAGTACATAGAAGAAAATATTTCATTTTTCCTATAACGTTATAGGGTGTATTTCTCGGGACAAATATTAAATCGTTCGTAGCAACTTTAGAAGTTTTTCCATTTATTACAAATTCTCCGCTTCCTTCTATAATGAAGTATATTCTATCTTCTTCTGTACATTTGACTGTGCCATGATTTCCATTAATTTCTATTAATGCTGCACTGAAGTCAGGGTTTATCTTGTACTCACTAATTTCCATAGGACCGACTTGCTTCGTATTCTTGGGATTTTTGATAATCATAAATTTACTATGGTTCTAGTCTATTAAAATGAAAATTATGGTCAAAAATGAAATGCACTTAAAACCTGCGACTAACTCGAAGTTGAGCTCTG
>CAYJUT010000026.1:0-9093 GCA_964373415.1 uncultured archaeon
CTACGTGTTACTGAGCAGTGCGGCCTGTATTGCTACAGATGCCTCGCATGGCTAAACCGAATTCTGATAGTAGTAGTCTCCGGCGGGATCAACCGGAATTGAAGGGGGAACGCATTTTGCGTTATTCACTTTCCCTACTTTACTGATAGAGTTTTACCTATCTGCACCTTCATCTGGCAACTAGTAACTAGCAGCCTTCATTATATTCCATCTGTCTGAATGGGTCGCATCACAAAATTGCTCTTGCAACGTTCTCAGCGACAAACGCCTAGACAGTGAATTGACTAATTGTCAATATAATCTTTCTTGAAGTACACCCTCGAATGTACCCTGCAACTCTTTCGCGAACTCTGTAGAAGTGTCGCCAAACTTTACCAGGAACGAACCGCCAAATCTATACCTGATAACAACGGTAATATTACCAGTCACCCTTTTAAATGTATCGATTTACGATGCAATTATCTTAATAGGTGTTTCTGGATACTCTACAAGTAAAGCCGGTAAATGACCATATCCAACTACGATATATTCAGGTTCTTGCTCTTTTGTTAATTTTACCAATGTGTTGTCACGGTCTTCATAAGTATCGATACCATCTCTTAGATTAAGCCTTCTTTGGAGTCTTGCGTAGGCTTCTTCAGCGCTGATTGCTCCTTGGTCATCAAAAACCAAATCCCATGGACTTATCACTCCAGTTCTTATACCCACATCGGAAAACGCTTCAACTAATCTTCCTCTATACCGTTCAAATTCTTCTCTGAAAGCGTCGTCGAAATGTATGCGCCAATAATTTCTAAATTCATCAAATTTTTGCAAAGGGATATATAACGCGTTTCTGGATTTTACAAAATCGCCAATAGCATTATAAAATTGTGGAAATTCCGAATTCATACGTGCCCAAAAATCCATACGTGTTAAAGGATGATCATACGCTTCTGTGCCCACCTTGGTGCCTTCGTAAACCTTATCCTCAAGAAATTTTAGAACAGGGTCTATAAACCTTATGCTATGACTAACACCTATAGCACATTTTGGCTGGTACATCAGAAAAGCATGTTAGCAAGATATAAAAATTAGTAAATGACCTTGAAATCCGAGTATATACCAGAATGAGGCTTCCATTCGACGTCAACACTTTTTATCACCGCGTGCTCAGGTCCGGATCGAATTGCTTCTATCAATACTTCTATGTTATCCTTGTCGCCCTCTACAAGAACTTCCAGAGACCCGTCAGAAATATTATTTACAAATCCCCTAAGGCCAAGTATGTCGGCATTCCTTTTTGTGAAGCTGCGAAATGATACATCTTGGACCTTTCCCTTCACTTTTATTCTAGCCGCGTAAAGAGCCATGCTAGAACTATCTATAAAGTTTTCTTAAGTCTATCTCATGTCCTTCGTGCCGCGATAGGTGTGCCATACGCAGAAGCCGAAAATGCCTTCTGCTATCATGAGAAGGCCAAGTCCTGTTCCTATGAGCTGCCAAGGCATTTGAAGGTAGTAGAATGAAAGTACAGCAAGTATTATTCCTATGGTTATTCTTCCTGCGCGATTAATATGCCCGATATTTTTCTTGAATTTTATATTTGCCACCATGATTAAACTTCCTTTTCCGCCATTTTTCCGTTATTTTTCCGCCAGCGCTTTTTTCTAAGAAGGGCTGAGTGAGAAGGGAGAGATTTGAACTCTCGTATCCACTAAGGAACAAGGCCCTCAACCTTGCGTGATTTTATGGGCCTTTCTGGGCTGGTTTTCCGCCAGCGCTTTTTTCAAAAGGGCTGACCATGCTACACGACCTTCTCAAATACCCTTCTTTTCCATCAGGGGTTTTCTTGGAAGAAAAGGCTTGACTACACGACCTTCTCTCAATTGTTTGTTGCTAGAAAAAGTTTTTATAGAAGAAATTTATCATTGCCTTATCGGTTCATGCAGGACGTTGTGGTATTACGACAGCATAACCTACCTCGTCTTCCGTATGTAAGGGACCAAACAACATTGTTTCCGTTACGTTTTCTATTACAACAAAAAGTTCTGTTCTGCTTTGTCTGTTATAATGTGCAACTCCAGAAAATTCATAATTTCTCCCGGTATGACTTTTTACAATAACATGCTTGCCCATAAACGGTCTAGCTTCTTGATAACTCATTTCCATGTTTTTCGGTTCCCAGGAATCCTTTTATGTCTTTTCCCATGTTTTTTTAAGCAGCAAAGCATCCACTTCTATGTTCGGGCTCTCGCATATCACTACGCCGCCTATCTTGAAATCCTTCCATGTTTGAAGAAGATCCTTGTAATTCATGTCGGATTCTTTGAGTGTGAGATGGTTTTTCTCGCCTTTCGGGCCGTAATTTATTCCCGAAAGGTGTATGTGCATATTCTCCAGTCCGAACCGCCCAAGATGTTTTTCAACTAGTCCCAAAACCTGCTCGAATTCCGGCTTTGTGTTGAACTTCCCATTAGTTCTTGCGTGAAGATGTGAGAAGTCTATGCAGGGCATAATGCCTTCGACTTCCTCGCTGAGTTTTACTATTTCCTCAAGAGAACCAAATTGTGTTGGCTTTCCAGAAACCTCAGGCCTTATCCATATCTTGTTATCCTCATCACGAAGCGTTTTTGTTATAGAAATAAGCTGCTTCTTTATTTTATCATAAACCTGTTCAGGATTTTGTCCCATGTAGTAGCCCGCATGGAAACATACCGACCAGCCGCCGCACAGCCATGCAACGCGCGCTGCGTTCAACACACGTTGTACGCTTTCCAATGTCTTCTTCTCGTCAGAATTGAGGTTGATGTAGTATTGCCCATGGCAAGTAAGCCTTACCCTGTTTTTATCAGCCGTAGTCTTAACATCAGGCGCTTTTTCTCTTGTTATATTAACACTATGAACAAATTCCAATTCCATTGCATCAAGACCGAGCTTCCTTACAGTTTCTATTCCTTTTATCGTATTCCTTGGCCCTGTAGCTACCGGGATTCCGGCAGTTCCGAACAATGGTCTCATTCCAGCACCATAAGAAATTTTTTAGCTTCGTCAAAATCTTTGAAGCGTAGACATTTCTGTCTATAGCAGATGTATATGGAATGCCCACCTGAAAATCTTTCCTTGTCGTTTTCAGACTTTATCATGATGCGCGGATCGTGAAGTGCCTGGAAAGGTTCTGTATATTTAATATCGGAAACCGTTATCTCTATTTTGTTGAGGAATTTTTCTACAACCATTGCGTACAGAGCTGCATGCAGCCCGTATCTTTTGTAATCATTTGAAAAAGTCTCCAGCGTACTCTGCGCGGTTTTGAGATAATTTTCCTTGTTTGTATAGAATGCAAGTCGTATGAGGCAGTCTGCAGCAACAGAATTATGATTTATGTCGTTTTTTTGGATAGAAAGCAGGCCTATGTCATCTTTATTTTTAATCTTATCTGCGAAACTGTCATCAAAGAAGTTTCTTACAACAAATTCCATCAATTCCTCGGCCTTTTCTATGCAGTTGGTCCTTGATGTAATTTCATAAGCGTCAAGCAGAGCCCTGACAGTGTATATGTTATCGATAAGTAATCCGAAAATATTTTGTTTTCCATCGTAATAGTGGCACATACCATTCGTGGTATGGCATTTCCCTATAATGTTATCCAAATTTTCGAGTGCAATTTTCTGGTATTTTTTGTCCAAAGTTCCGAGGCACAGAAGTGCCGATATCGTGATGGCATTAAGATTGACATAAATATTCCTGTCTATGCAAGGTATTGGCATCTTCATCCTTTCTTCAAGTGATTTTCCGTAATATTCTTCTTCACGGTCGGCATCCTGGCTGCCATAAAAACCATCAGTCCCGTGCAGCACTGTCAGTAAAAATTCAGCCGTTCTTGTCGCTGTTTCTTTATACCTCTGGTCGCCTGTTAGCTGAAACCCTTGCACGTAATTAACTATTAACTGCGCATTTGTTTCAAGCATTTTCTCGTAATGCGGCAGGTCCCAGCTGCGGGTAACAGAATATCTGTAGAAACCGCCTCCAACGTTATCAAACAAACCGAGAATGCCGTCCAAAGTTTTTGTGGCAAGTGCCAGGAAACTATTATCCTTGGTCATCCTGTATTTCAACATTGCAAGCTCGACGGCATCCGGGAATGGAAACTTGGGCTGGACGCCAAACCCGCCATATTCAGCGTCAAAATTTTTTAATATTTCCTCCAGCACGTCATCGATTACGGATTTTATTTTACCTTTCTCCGGCTTATTTTTGTGTGTTTCGAGTTTAAAATCATCCTTATTTCTTGCATAATAATTTGCGACTTGTTCAAGCATCGAAGCAAGCTCGGCAGGCGGAACGTATGTCGCGCCTGTTATAAGCATCCCGTCTGGAGTGAGAAAAGCAGTGGTCGGCCAGCCGCCCTGATTATAACGCTCATTTATGTCAGGTCTTTTATCAGTGTCGACTTTTATGGGAATGAATTTCTTGTTGACAAGTTCTATGACAATAGGATCTAAATACGACTCGTCTTGTACGTGACACCAATGACACCACACGCCGTGAATATCAAGCAGCACGGGTTTGTCTTCTTGCTTAGCCTTTTCGAAAGATTCACCCGACCATTCCAGCCAGTTTATTTTTTCCATAGGAAACCCTAATTTGAAGTCTTAAGAATAAAGCCTGATAGGTTTAAACGTTGACAAGAACATCGTCGCCTTCTACTTTAACTTCGAAGCTCTGGACGTGCGCGGGCATAGTGACGCAGTTGCCGTTTGTGACGTTGTACTGCCAGCCGTGCAGAGGGCACGTCACTATGTCACCGTCAAGCTCGCCCTCGCCCAGCGGGCCACCCCTGTGCTTACAAGCATTTTCCATCGCATAGAATTTGCCATCGACATTGAACAACGCTATTTCTATTCCGTCCACATTAACCTGTTTTCCGTGGCCAGGTTCGATGTCGCTAATACTTGCAACTTTTACAAAAGCCATATTAACACCTATCTTAACTATTCCGAAAGGCTTTTATTCAAAAGATGTTTGTCTATATTGCTAACTATTAATTCAAAATTCATTGTGTTAATGTTATTCATCACCGCAGGCACGCCCTTGTCGCAGCATTCCCTCATCTGTTTTGATAATTCAATGCGCCCCAGAAAAGGCAATGATAACTCGTAGGCTATAGTCTCGCCGCCTCCGCTGCCAAAGACTTCACTGGACATATTTTCTACGATACCTATAGGCTTGTAGAAGCCCATTGCCATCTTTGCAGATTTCGTTGCATCCATCATTGAGAGGTCCTGGGAGGTGGTTACGATGACAACCGCATCTATGCCGACGAACTGCATTACTGTAAGAGAAGCGTCGCTCGTGCCAGGAGGCATATCAATTATGAGATAGTCAAGTTCATCCCAGTCTGTCAATTCCAGCAATTGCATTATCGCGCTGTGTATGAGAGGGCCGCGCCACATCGCAGGGCCTTCAGCATCAAAGAAAGACATTGAGGATACTTTAACGCCGTATTTTTCCGGTGGTGTAAGGCCATTATCATCGCTCTTGAATTTCTCTTCGACACCTATTATGTTTGCAACATTCGGACAATCTATGTCGGCGTCAAGAAGTCCCACTCTTTTGCCGTGTTTTGAGAGCATGCATGCAATGTTGACAGCAACAGTTGTCTTGCCGACGCCGCCCTTGCCGCTCATGACAGCTATCTTGTATTTTATTTTTCCTATTTTTGCCTTCAATCGCTCGCTTCGCTGCTGAACCTGATCCTCAAAATCTTGCATGAAACTTATTTAGAAGTAAACGATAAGAAGTCGATTTTATTTCAACTAATTGATGTGTTTCCTGTCCTTGAAGCTGTCGTTAACGTCATGCCAGAAGTCTATCCCATCCTCACCGTATTTCCAGCAAAGAAAAACCAGTTCACCGTTTCTTTCGTGGTAAAAATCCACAAGTCCGTTCTCCGCATCCTTCACCACGCAGCCGATAGTCTGTATTTCGTTTATTTTCTTGACGAGTTCCTTGAAACTATCCTCGCGCTCGGAGACTTTGCCAAAATAAAACCCGTTATCCATATGATCCTTATCAAGTACGTCTTTTCCCCATATCGAAACCAGGTTTTCTATGTCAGAAGTAATGGATTTTATGCGTCCATTGAGGAACATAACCTTGTCCATCATCCTGGTCACATGCGGCAACAAGTCATTCGCCTCCTTAATTGTGAATGTTCTTACAGCGCCGCTTGATCTTGGTGATGGTTCCATCTTAAAGCCTAGGGAATATTGTCCCTAACCACTATTTATAGCTGTTTTTAGAAATTGGGTACTTTTAGGGGTATCAAAATTTTTGGTTACTTCATTAAAGTTTTTCCGTGACTCCTTGTTTTGGACACACTTTGTTTAGTATACAGTTATCGCACGATGGAATAGGAGCTCGGCAAATTGCACGTCCATGATCCTTTAGTAAATGAGGGAGTTTCTTCCAGTATTTTTTTGGAATAAGTCTCATAAGGTCTTTTTCTATTTTGTCTGGATTTTTGTTATTGGTCCATCCAAGCCTATAAGAAACCCTTATTACATGTGTATCACAAGGCACACCAACTATAACATCAAAAGCGTTTATGAGTATGGCATTTGCGGTTTTCCTCCCTATTCCCGGCAGCTCTACAAGACTTTCCATATTGTCGGGAACCTTTCCGCCGCACTTGTCCGCAATTATCCTGCACGTCTCCTTGATGTTCTTTGCCTTGTTCTTGAAAAAAGTTATGGATTTGATGTCATTCTCAAGCTGATTGAGTGGTGTGTTAGAATAGTCTCGTGCATTCCTGTATTTTTTAAAAAGTGTTTTAGTTGTACCATTAACTACTGTATCCCTGCACTGGGCCGATAGTATGGCGGCAACAACAAGTTCGAGAGGATTTGAGAAATCTAAGTAGTATTTTGTATCAGGATATTCTTTCTTAAGCATAGAAATTATTTTTTCTGTTTGCATGCTACTTCCTTATGCCATTTCTCCAAACGCTGTAAGTAACTGCACCTGCAAATGTAGTGTACGCCAGAATCTGGAAAAGTTTGTCAATGTTTCCAGGGCTCTTGTTCACAAGTCCGAGTAATTTTTTGCCGAAAAATTTCTTCGTAGGAGCGTAATTTTCTTCCATATAGTTCCATACATGGTCATAAGACATCTTGAGCCTGATAACGGCATAATCCTTCAGGACTGACACAGAAGGGTATTTGTATTCTGGTGTTACTTTTCCCTTCTTTATAGATTTTATTATGCCATCCACATCAGTGGCATCTGTGTTTATAACGCCCATTCCCATCATGGCTGTTGTGTGCGCATCGCTTCCTGCAACCATTATCATGTTGTTCTTGTGTGCGAAATTCCTAGCTCTTATGTTGGATATGCGATCCACATTGTTGCCATTGAAAGTCTCTATCGCATCACATGTCTTTGCATAGTCGCGCAGACCATCGTGTTTTATATCAAATGGATGGACAGCTATAGCCATTCCGCCCTGTGAGTGCACAATATCAACGGTTTCAAATATGCTCAATCCGGGACGTATCACTTCCTGTATGCCCAGAGCGGTTACATGTCCGTGTGCACTCTTTATTTCCTCACCAGGTATTATCAGAATGTCATGCTTCTTGCCGGCAGCCCTTGCCTCTTTCCATGCAAAAGTTGTGTTGTGGTCTGTTACGGCAAGTGCCCCGAGGCCAATCTGCTTAGCACGGCGAACCATAGTTTCTGGCTTTTCAACGCCGTCGTAAAGTATCTTGATGCCACGCGAATAATTCGTATGTGAATGCAGTTCTACTTTCATGTCTTCTACCAATATTTCTATAGGGTTATAAAGCTATAAAGAAAACCCAGCCAAGAACCGCACCGATAGCAGCGCCAGCTGTTATATCAGTAATGTCATGTCGCTTGAAATATATTCTGGATGCACAGACTGCAATGAAAAGCAGAACCAAAGGCGGTGCCATTAATGGTGCCATTTGAAAGAATGCTATCGAGAGCATCATGGCCCTTGCGACATGTATGCTAGGGAAAGATGAATTGTCTATTCTTTCATATAGAACATTGTATTTCTTGCTTTTCATACCGGGTCTTGGCTTGAAGTAAACGAGTCTTATTGCTGCTACAACTATTGTGACAGTAGCAAGCGATCCTATCAATATCAGTGAGAATTTGTAAGCACCCGCCGTGTAAAATATGACAGCAATTACCAGATAAAATATGAAGCTTCCATACGCACCGAGGTCTTTCAGTACAACACGTGCTATCTCTTCTGTCGTGCCTTTTGCATCAAGTTTCATGAGATCAATTCAGAAAGAAATGTATAAAAAGGTCGCGAGAGGTAGTCAGCCTTATTTTCACCAGCGTGTTCAAAAGGGCTGAATATGTTCTTTTTCCAGTAGGGCTTTTTATTTCCAAGAAAAAGGCTTATTTGAATCGTGCAAGAAGGCCGCTTATATCGATATTACTTATGTCCTGTTTTGCCAGTGGTGTTGTTGCTATCTGAGGGGTGCCATCCTCGTAAGTCGGCTTGTCTTTTTCCTGATAAATTAAGCCTATAGGTATTTTTTCTCCCCACATCTCGCCCATTTTTATTGCGGCGGACTTATCGCTCGGGTCGTGCCCCGCTTCTTCAAGCTTGAATATTCTTTGCTTATACCACTCAGCAGTCTGGATCTTGTTATAAGTCGGACAAGGTTGGAACACATCTATCAGTGAGAATCCCTTGTGCTTTACTGCGTCGACTATGAGTTTCTTGAGGTGCATTATGTCCATAGCGTAGCCGCGGGCAACGTATGTCGCTCCTGCGGCTATGGACCATGTAATCGGATTGACCGGTTCTTCAAGTGCGCCGTTCGGTGTCGAGTTCGTCTTGAAACCCTTCTCGCTTGTCGGTGAAGTCTGTCCCTTCGTCAATCCATATACTTCATTATTCTGTACAATAAGTGTCATGTCAAGGTTGCGCCGCATCGTGTGCATGAAGTGGTTGCCCCCAATTCCGTAGCTGTCTCCATCTCCGCTCACAACCAAGACATTCAATTTGTTATTTGCAAGTTTTGCGCCTGTAGCAACTGGAAGTGCTCGTCCGTGCAGCCCCTCAAA
>CAYJUT010000027.1:0-9025 GCA_964373415.1 uncultured archaeon
GTTATTACACAAGTTGGTCACATATAGCTAACCCAGTAAATCATATCCGAAATCTTTACTGGGTTGGCTATAACAAGAAACAATGTTCCATATTACTTAAAATTTGTTCCTCAACACATAGCCTATGTCTTCCAGAGTGTTCTGCACTGTTCTTTTCTTCCTGTGCAATAGGTAAAGGAAATTTTTTACACCATCCCACACACCCACCCCCTTGACATAGCGAGGCGATGATATATTTACGCTGGTATGCTTGAGCTTGTTCCTGCCGACCTCAAAAACTATTTCGACTGCAATTTCATAACGTTGCGCTTTTAGGTACAGCTTCTTGAGGCCGCTGGCCCTGAAAGCCCGGAAGCCGCTTTCCGTGTCACTCAGATGAGTTCCGGAAACGAAGTTAGTTATTCTGTTAAGGAAGAAATTACCAAACTTTTTTACAAAAGGATAAGCGCTGAGATCCCTTTCACCGAGGACGAAATCATAGCCGTCCTCAATGAGACGAATGAATTTTTGTATTTCTTCCGGTTTATGTTGCCCGTCTGCATCAATGGTCACAACAATGTCAGCTTTCATGTCAAATGCTTTTGAGAATCCGGTCCTTAGCGCTGATCCAAGACCCTTGTTTACGCTGTGCCTTGCAACAACTGCTGCGCCGGCTTTTCTCGCTTCCTTCGAAGTGTTATCGTTTGAGCAATCGTCTACGACAATAACCTTGCCGTATTTCTTCGTCTTCCTTACAATATTGCCTACTGTCTTCTCCTCGTTATACGCGGGCATTACGACAGCGACTTTCATTGAAGCACCATTGAAGAGAATTAATTACGCTTTAATTTAAAAGGCTTTATTCTAACTATAGCAATTAATAGCGTGATAGAAATGGTAGGTAAGTTCTACGTGTTCGAGGGACTGGACGGTGCTGGAATAACAACCCAGGCAACATTGCTCCGCAATCATTTTTTGAACAAGGGTAAAGACGCCATTCTAACCAAGGAGCCCACAGACGGATTGATAGGCGGCGTGATTAAGGCGTGCCTGCGCGGGGAGTGGAAAACCAACCCGCTGACTTTGCAGACGCTTTTCGCCGCTGATCGCGCACATCACCTTGCTACAGAGATAGAACCAGCAATGAAAAAGAACAAAATTGTAATATGCGACCGCTACATACTTTCATCGCTCGTCTTCGGCGCGCTCAACGTTTCTCTTGATATTTTAAAGCAGCTTAACGCGCATTTCATGAAACCTCACATAACGATTGTAATAGACACCAATCCAAAGATTTGCATAGAGCGCATGAAAAAGGGCCGCCATCATGTTGAGCTATTTGAAGAGGAGCAGAAGCTTGTACAGATACGTCATAATCTTATAACGCTCAAGAGATATTTGCCTGAAACGTACTTCGTTGACGGCAACCGCAGCCCTCAGGAAGTTCACGAGGATGTAAAGAAATTAGTCGGGAAGATATAGAACCAAAGCGGAATGACTGGCAAAGCAAGAAAGTATTGTCAGGTAAAATTAATCCCCTTCTTCAACTGCGTTCGTCTTCCCTTTGACATCTTCGTCCTTAATTTCCTCCATACTCTTCTTCAGCTCATTCTTCTTCGTCTCGAAATATTCCTCGAATTTCAGCGTGGTTGTAAGTATTCTGGTTCGTGATTTCTTTTCTACATTTATGAGACCTTTTTCCAAAAGTTCTTTTACATATTCATAAGTTCTGTTACCTATCACCTTCACTATGTCGGACTGCTTTATCGGCTCGTGGTATGCAATAATCGATAGAACCCTGAGGAGGCCGCGTGACATATCAGAATGTGGTGTAAGATTTGAAACGCTGCTCATGTATTCGTTCTTGACGACAAGCTTGTAGCCGCCCATATCCGAGAGCTTGATGCCGTATTCATCCGAAGAGTAGCGCTGTTTAAGCTCGTCAAGTATTTTTACCATCTCATCCTTTCTTGACTTAGTCAGCTTCTGCAGCTCCTCAAAAGTCAATGGATCTGTTGTAGTGAAAAGTATTGCCTCAAGCAGCGCTAGTTTTTTGTTCATTTTTAACACCTGTTATATTTTTGTGTTGAAAAGAAATGCATTTCATTGACTTTTTGGCATTTCATCTTTTGCGACCTCATCTATTTTTATTCTGATAAATATCTCCTTGAACATGTCCTCCTGCTCGCACACGACCATGTCGCGCGTCGCAAGATGAAGAAGAGGTATGAACGTCTTTACTATTTCCATCTTCTTCCATGCTGGCACAAGCTGCGAGAACCTTATCGATTTTGTGCGCAATATTTCCTCGTATATTTCCTTTATT
This sequence comes from uncultured archaeon, assembly GCA_964373415.1. Lineage (GTDB taxonomy): Archaea > Aenigmatarchaeota > Aenigmatarchaeia > GW2011-AR5 > GW2011-AR5 > GW2011-AR5. The sequence continues at coordinate 2,306 of CAYJUT010000027.1, forward strand.
CTTGCTTCTATGTCTTCTTCCGGTTCTATCAGCCGTTCTATGGCATGCCTCATCCTTATTTTTTTGCCTTCCTTGCGCTCCTGAAACTCGAATGCCTTGTTGAGTGCAGTAACCAATTCATTCAGAGTGACCCTCTTCGTAGGCTTTCTGGATATCGGCGGCAGTAACGTAGGCACATCTTCTATGTTAAGTGGTGACGATTCTATTCTTTTTATTTCCTTTTGTTCCTCCTCGTCTAAGAGCAGCTCAGCCTTCATTCTGAGCAATATGGCTGCAACGAGTATGAATCGTGCAGGGATGCGGAAGTCGAATTTCTGTAACTTCTGCAGGTAGCCGGTAAAAACCTCGGCCAGCTTGATAAGATCAACATAGAGAGGATCCATTCCCATTTCCGCAACCAATGTCGTAAGAACTTCTTGCCAGTCGCTGCCAAGTATTATGGTCTGGATAACCGCATTCTCGTCCACTACGGGCAGCTTCTCCTCTGCAAGCGGCTCGTCATCTTCCATTTCTATTGGTTCTTCTTCGAAAGGCTGGTCTATCTTCCGCTCTTCCTTGGGTTTATTTTGTTTTTTTGGCACGATTTTTCACCTTATAGATAAGTCTTATAGTATTTTTCGAAAGTTTTCTCACTTTAATCAGGGTTAATTCTGCCTCGGCATTAGTTTCAGAAAATAATTTTATGCCGCTTCCAAATATCCAAGGCTCTACATCAAGGTACATTTCGTCTACCAAACCCGCTTTAAGGAAACTTGCATTTAGTTTGCTGCCGCCACCAACTACAACATCCTTAATACTGTGTTGTTTCATTATTTTCAATGCACTCTCTGGAGAAGTTGCAAAAAATATATTCCCTTCGCTATCAGTTTTTTTGCCTGATAATACGACCGTAACAGGACGGTTTAGTTTTTCAAATTCGTTTACGCTCTTCATTAATTCATACGTTCTTCGGCCTATTATGATGTTTCTTTTCTGTTTTATGAATTTGTAGTATTCCCTCCAAACAGCCTTTGACCATGGTGTGTCGTCATTCTCTCTTGCTATCATCCCGTTGACTGTCATCGCCATGTATAGTATTACTTTCATATTGACACATTCTTTAAATTTAATTTTCTTTTTATAACTTCTACGATTTCTGGGAATTCTGTCTTATTTGCATCAGAACTGAAATGTCCTTGATCTTTGTATTCATTATATTCAGAATTAATTTTGTCTCTAATGAATCTAGCTTCTTCTATAGGTATGTAAGGATCGTTAGTTGATGCGAATTGTATAATCCATTTTGCATTTTGTTTGATTTTATTCCATTGCCACTCATCATCGTAATAGCTGCTTAACTTCTCCTTTTCATCTCCAAGATCTGTATAACATGCGCCAACAATTATTGCGCCTAGTACCTTATGATTTTCCAAAAATCTTAGAATAGCAACAGCACCAGATGAGTGACCAATAAGAATTGAATTCTCATCGCCATTAATTTCTTTCTCTATGAATGGAATCCAGAATTGCCGACGGGCTAAATCAGGATCAGGCATATTTTTTGCTATTGCGTCAATTCCTAATTCTTCAAGCCTTTTTTTAACGTAAGGAAACCAATTTTCGGAGATATCAGTATTTCCGTTACCTGGAATTATCATTACTTTCATTCTCATCCTCTCGCTGCTGGCATCTCGATTCCGAACACCTTCGAGATGCCGCCTTCCATCGATATGCCGAATATCTTGTCGGCCTCGCTTATTGTGAGATCGTTATGCGTGATAACTATGAATTGCAACGTCTTTGAGTAATTCTTCACAAGGTTGACTATTTTTCTTGTATTGGACTTGTCAAGAGCTGCGTCTATCTCGTCTAACACATAGAACGGCGCCGAGTAATGCTGCATAACCGCGAAAAGGAATGCCAAAGACGTAAGCGTTTTCTCGCCGCCTGACATCGCGTCAAGGTTTATTATCTTCTTGCCACTGGGATTTGCCTGTATTATGAGACCGGAATCTATGTTATTTTCTATCTCTAGTGTCAGCACCCCATCTCCACCGCTTAGGTCTTTGTAGATTTTGGAAAAGTTTTGGCTTATTTCACTGAAGGTCTCCGTGAATTTATCGTATCTTCTTTTTTCCACATCCTGCACTATCTTTAGCACGGCATCCTTTTCCTCCAGTAGGCCATCCAGTTTTCTCTTGAGCTCCTCGAATTCTACATTTATCATTGAGAACTCCTCTATGGCCTTCATGTTGACGGGACCGATTTGGTTTATTTCTATCAAGCAGCGTCTGACGCGCTCCTGCAGCTCCTCCTGCGACTGATCAAAGAATTTTTCGACATCTTTGTAATCCTCAAATTCAGATTTCAGATTGTCAAAACTTGCCTCTAACTTTGCCTTTTCTATCCTAGCACGTCCTATCGAGCTCTGCATGACCATTCTTTCCTCGTAGAGCTCGCGATGCCTCTTCCGCAATACCTCCAGGTCTTTTTCCTCCTGTGTCTTCGCCTCCTGCAGCTTTACCACTTCAACGGATTCCTGCTGTTCCTGTGCACGCAATTTTCCCGCTTCCTGCTCAAGTTTTTTTATTTCCCTCTCCAGATTTTCATTCTCCTCAACAAACTCGGAGCCGCTTCCTGCATGCTGTCTCACCTTTTTGTAGAAGCCGCCTATCATTGCTCCAGAAGATTCGACAAGATCGCCGTCCAATGTCACGACACGGAAGCCTTTTATCCTTCGCGCAGTGTCTACGTCCCCAACAACCAGCGTGCTTCCCAGGACATATTCGAATGCATCAAGGAATGTCTTGCTGAATTTTATCAGATCTATAGCATAACCCAGTATTTTCCCGTCGTATTTCTTGCGAGGCCTGCTCATTATCTTGTTCAGTGGTATGAAACGCGCTCTTCCAACTCTTCGTTCCTTGAGATGCTTTATGCACGCTGAGGCGGCGTCATCCGTGTCCACTACAATGTCGTTCATATGCCTGCCAATCGCAACCTCTAGTGCAATCGAGTATTTCTTTTGCACATCGAACAGACTGGATACCGTCCCGTGAACATCGCTCCTTTTGAGAGAGAGAATTTCCCTGACTGCAATATTGGTAGTCTGGGGGCCTCTTGTCCTTTCAAGTTCGCGCTCATTGAAGCTTATCTTATCGCGCTTGCGGAGAATTTCATTGTTTATAGTGTCTATCCTTCTGAGTATATCATAATTCCTTGATTTATTGATCAGGTCATCGCTCTTCTTTATGACGCCCCTCTCTTTTTTTTCCAGATCGTCATCGACCTTTGTAAGCTCCTTTGACATCAGGTCGAATTTCTTGTTATTTTCATCTATTTCTGCGTCATAAATCTTTTGTTTTTCCGTAACGTCCTTTATCTTTTTCTTCAGGAGAGATGCCTTGGATTTTCTCAATTCTGTCTCTGTCTGTCTGTATTTTTCCGCGTTCTCTTTTTCCTGTTTAAGCCGTGCAACCAGTTTCTGCTTCTCGGCTACGACTATCATGTTTTCCCTGACACGTATCTCTACTTTGTCAAGCTCGGTCATCGCCTTCGCTCTTTTTTCATCGAATTCGCTTATGCCTGATATTTCGTCTATTACTCCCTTTCTTTCAAGAGGCGACATTTCTATTATTTTAGCAACGTCGCCCTGCATTATAATGTTGTAGCCTTCAGCAGAAAGATTTGCGTAGGAAATTGTGTCCAGTATTTTTGCCCTTGTTACCGTGCGACCGTTCAGCTTGTAAATCGATATGCCGCTCCTTGTTATGCGTCTTGTGATTTTTACCTCCTTCTCTCCGCCCGGTATCTTGTCATCGCTGTTGTCAAGGTATATCGACACTTCACAGAAATCGGCCGGTTTCTTGTCGCGTGCGCCGTTGAATACAAGGTTCTGGAGCTTCTGCGCACGTATGCTTCTTGCCGATGTCGTGCCAAGAACAAACATAAGACCGTCTATAATATTGCTCTTGCCGGACCCGTTAGGGCCGCATATACAGTTATACCCGGCAGGGAACGGAATCGTTATCCTTGTCGCGAATGACTTGAATCCCTGCATTGTTATCCTGTCTAGCCTAACCATTATTTTTCACTTCTTTTTACATTTTTTGTAGTGATCGACCAATTTAAACAAAATGTCATCATATATTTCTCCAAATTTTCCAATATCTTTGGCTACATCATCCAAAATTGTCTTTGCCCTTTTAGAAAGTCTTATAGTAGTTGTAACATCCACATTTTCTGTCCATATTTCGAAAAAATTCTTTGATAAGTTCTCTTCCTTCGATAACATATCCAAAACCTTTTTCGTTTTATCTTCTCTATAAACTGGAACAAAGAATATCATTTTTGTTAAACTTGGGCCATAAGCTTTTACTTTCTGTTTTATAATTTTATAAGAAATAGTCAGTTGACATTCTATTCCGATCTTTTCAGAGCCTCTTATAGCTAGGATGTCTATTCTATTCTTCCCAGACAGTCTTGCTTCTTTTAGTACTGTATAACCCTTATCAGAAAAATGTTTCGATGCTTTATTGACTAAGTATTTATGAATTTTGCGGCCTCTTACGCTTAATACCACTTAAGTCACCATATACTTTGAAGTATAATTAGACTTAAAATAGTATTAATACTTATTGGTTTTTGTTACTTTAAAGTTATTTAGATGTTTCGAGGTGGTGATGACGCAGTCGCTATGGGTTTCGGCCTTAATTTACAGTCAAGAACAGGAACGCACAAATCGGCAAAGAAAAGTGCGCCGACGAGCATCGCAGGCAGCCAGACCAAATAAAGGATGGCTACGAACATGCCCGCCAGCATGCCGAATATTATCCTGTTTCTTCTGGCTGTAGGCGACGTGACAGGCTCGATCAGCATGTAGAACATAAAGAATAAAAGTGGACCTGAAGCGAAATGACCTACTACTTGGCCTGCGCCGCCGCCTGCTGAAAAGACTGCCATCATTAACAACCCATTAACAGCTAGAAACGGCAGAACAACATGGTAGCGCCTTAATTTGTAAACAACTACTAGCCCTAATACGGCTACAAGCAGGATATTGTTCATGCCCCACCAGCTTTCAGAGACCGGCAGAAAAAGCGCGACGAAGAGGGCAAAGTTTGCAGGGTTGAATATGTGTCTACCTTTTATTTTGATTATGTGCTTTGAGAGGATTGCAATTGCAGCGACTAATATCAAAAACAGCAAAGATGTCTGAACAATTAAAGAAAGTATCATGCCTGTTATTATGGCGGTTTTAGGCAGGTAAAGATGTTTTTCTTTTATGTATTTGATTGCCAAATCTAAAAGCGATGCCGTAAGCACTATTATGACGATAGAAAATGCATCGTTAATGCCGGACGAGTACAGATTATAAAGAATCAGCACCATCAGCGCTGTTATCATCAGGTTTACAATATTAATGAAATCCAATGCTCTTTTTAAGTCCACAATTAATCTATGGGATTGGATATATTTAGCTTTTTGAGAATCCTTTTTAAATCTTCTAGCTTAAGGAAAAGGCATGGATTATGACGCAATAGTTATCGGCTCGGGTCCTGCGGGCGCGACGGCTGCCATGTATTTGGGTCAGGCAGGCAAGAAGGTGCTGCTTATTGACAAAGCAGGCTTTCCAAGGGATAAGATTTGCGGCGACGCGCAGGGCAGGAAGGCCGCAAATATAATGCGCGAACTCGGTATCGAAGAAGGGTTCAGAGCATTGCCGGGCCATGTGGTTTACGGAATAACATTGAGCAGCCCTAACGGCACAGTGGTCGATGTTGATATAACAACAAGAGACAAGCCTGCACCTGGTTTCTGTCACAGGAGGGCCGTTTTCGATACTTATCTGCATGAAAACGCGGCAAAATGGGCCGAATTCAAAATATTCACTGTCACAGATCTCATAATAGAAGACGGTTTCGTGAAGGGAATAAAGGGACTGGAGAACGGCGAGCAAAAGGAATACCGAGCGCACATCGTACTTGCAGCGGACGGCGCAAACAGCGTAGTGGCGCAGAGATTCGGCCTGAACAAGAACCCTCCTGACCATTTTATTGTTGGCACAAGGCAATATTATGGTGGAGTCACTGGACTGACGGACAGGATTGAGATACATCTCGTCAAGAGCCTGCTGCCCGGATATTTCTGGATATTCCCTCTCGAGGACGGCATGGCAAATGTTGGCCTGGGCATGATAGTCAAGGACATGAATGAAAAAAAAGTCAATCTAAAGCAGGCACAGCTACGAGAGATAAAGGAAAATCCGCTCTTCAAAGAACGTTTCGCTAGTGCTGTGGCACTTGAGGATGTAAAGGGCTGGAATCTGCCACTGGCAAGCCATCACAGGAAATGCTACGGTAATGGCTTTCTCCTGCTGGGCGACGCCGCATCGTTGATAGACCCGTTGAGCGGCGAAGGTATTGGCACTGCGATGATTTCAGGCAAGCATGCAGCAAAGGTTGCCATGGAAGCATTAGAAAGAGGGGATTTCAGCGAAGAGTTCCTGAAGAAATACGATAATGATTTATGGGAAGAAATCGGGCCAGAAATAGAGGCCAACTACAAGCTGCAAAAACTCGGTAAGAGATTCCCGTTCCTCATAGACAAGCTCATAGGAAAGGCGAAGAAGGACGAGAAATTCAGGAAACGCATAGAAAACATGCTTCCATATACAGGCGGCCGTGAGGAAATGGGCAAAGACGGTTTTGTGGAAGAACTAAAAGCCATGCAGGAATAATC
>CAYJUT010000028.1:0-9001 GCA_964373415.1 uncultured archaeon
ATGGGCCCGACGAGATTCGAACTCGCGACATCCTGCTCACAGCCCTTTTTGCCAGCAAAAAGCGCTGGCGGAAAAAAGGTTAAGAGGCAGGCGCTCTTTCCTGAACCCCTTCCTTATACATAATATGTTTTCTTTTCCAGAAGGGCTTTTCTTTTTCCCAAAAGAAAAGGGTTTACCAGGCTGAGCTACAGGCCCGCAACAAAAAGACGCTCTTCGGCGTCAGTCAGTTGTACGAAATATTGTATCTATTAGATTTATATTTATGATTAAAGAAAGAAGCTATTTCTTGTGCCTGCCCATTCGTGCCGTCTTGACTTTCTGGTGCTTGTGAGGTATCGTCTTGCGGCCGCTCCTGTTGATAGGCTTCCATTTCCATGATTCCTTGTTCATTTTTGGAAGCGGATAGCCGCACGCAGAGCACGAGTGATGTCTGATGTGATAACTATGCCTGCCGCATCTTCGGCAGCGTATGTGTGTTATCTTGTTGTGTTTACCCTGTGATGACGTTCCCTTCATTCAAACACCTTTGTTATTCGAATACTAAACTGGTTTAGATAAAGTTTTTAAACAACACTGTGCTTCTAGTCTCCTTTTTCAGGAGAAACATACAAGATGTTGTCGCCGCGCACAAGGATTGTCCCAAGCTTTACTTTGTCATCTTCGGAAACCTGTTCTGCATTCTCAAGCCACATGTTGAGATGAAGATCCATGGCCTGTAAAATGCCGGAAATTTCGCCGCCTTTTTTCAGCTTTATCAGAACTCTCTTGCCTTTTGCATTGTTTAAAACGTCTATGGGCCGTTCCATAAAAAACCTCCAAATTAAAAATTTTATTGCTGTTAATTAGGGCGGATATATTTAAATAGATACCAAAATGAGAGAAGTAATGCGAAGATACGGTTAGCATGAATCAATAATCCGCCAAAAATTTGGTGTTAGCAAATGACAAAATGGCAACTTCCTCCAAAGAAGAAGACAACTGGTGGCTTCATAAAAAGACACGGCAAAAAGACGAGAGCACAGCGCGGCCGGGATTATTTGCCGACACGCATAGGCGAGCCCAAGATAAAAGAGCTGCGCGTAAGAGGCGGCAACAAGAAACTCATTGCGCTTACAACTAATTTTGCTAATATATTTGCGGACGGCAAGCACCAGAAAACAAAAATACTTTCCGTATCGGACAACCCTGCGGACAGCCAGTTTGTAAGACGTAATATTATCACGAAGGGTGCGATGATAGTCACTGAACTTGGCAAGGCACGAGTTACGAACAGGCCCGGACAGGAAGGCACTGTAAACGCTGTCCTGATCGAGAAGAAATAAGCTTTTCTTGACTGGTTATAGTAAACCAAGTAAAGATTTCGGATATGATTTACTGGGTTAACTATAAAATAGAATATGAGCCGGAGATGCATTGGGGAATGCGAGAATAAGCGAGTGGCGTTTAATATATCTCCTCCGGCTTCATTATCATCTTGAAACGCTTCGCGCAGTACCTTTGTTTGTGGATTATTTTTAGTCCAGGTGGTTGTTGCAGAGCGCAACACCGACGCCGTTTGCGATATGAAGCACCGCATTCGCGTCGCACACGATGCATTTCATAGAAATAAAATTGTACGGGTTTTTAATACTGGTTTTGGTACAACACATGAAGAATAGTGCAATTCTTGAAATTAGTAGTTTGGTGAACTACTTGTATTGCATAACCAGTCCATTTCTTCTTGCGCTATGCAGCGGCCTGGAATTCGGCAGCTCCCTTGCCACGTAAGCTCCGGCATTCATATGAAAGTTTCTGGCACTGGCCGGGCTGAATGTCATTATATGTTCATATAAATTCCAACACCGTTCAATAGCATGATGGCGCATTCGGTTTGCGTATCCATTGCTCCTAAGTGTTGGCGCCGTTGTAATATCTACTAAAACTACTGTCTTACCGCCTGGTTTGTGCGTTTCCCATGTACCATTACCCGTAAGCTCGTCAAATGTTGGCGGCATTTCTTCTGCGCTCGATATATCAATTGCAATTGTTTCAAGCACAACAGCAGGATCTCCAAATAAGTAGGCGGCCGTTATGCAATCTCCGGCATTTCCTATTCTAACATTGAATAAATTATCATCCGGCGCATATGATTCCCATTCGTTGAGTATTCCGACTACAGAATGACGCTTGGTTATTCTTTCGCCGTACCTATAAAACAATCTTTGCACTTTAGAATCTTGAACGAAAATCTTAAATAGAAATCTATTGATTACTTTTATAAACCTTACATTAGAAGTTATAGTAGTGATACGATGAAACAGATTTTGGCCCTTTACACTGCTCTTATTATTCTTGCCGCCGTATATCTTCTTGGCATCGAGTCAGTTACCAACGGTAGTTTTAGCCTTAACAGAGGCGGGCGCGACGTGCATTTCACATTCTACGATTTTACATTATTTGTGGTTCTTGCCGTGTCAATTGCGTTGTCAGTTATATCTTATTCGGCTTATAACAAAAAGAGTATCAACAGACTTTTCTTCGTGGCATTCGCGTTCTTTTTGTTCGCTATAAAGGCCGCGCTGAAAATAATAGACAATTTTGTGATCGGCAATTACTCTTACATGGGTATATTAATACAGACCCTTGAAGTGTTGATTTTACTTTCGTTGTTTTATGCGATTTTTAAAAAATGAGGACAGATACCCGTCACTGGCTAGTGACGGGAGGCAGCAAATATGAATGGTCATCTTGATCTGGAAGTACGCAGGCGCATATACGATTGCATAGTAGGGTCGCCTGGCCTTCACTTCAGGGAGATCCAGAGACGCACAGGACTTGCCACGGGCTCGCTTGATTACCACCTGCACTTTCTGCACAAGAACGGCATTGTAAGAACGGAGCGTGACAAAAATTATGTGCGCTACTATCCCCTCACAAAGAACTGGACCGATGAGGAGAAAGGAGTTTTGAACCTCCTTCGCAACGACAAAATACGCCATATACTTGTGTTCCTCATTGAAAAAAAGAAATCCACACCGCTGAAAATATCCGAGGCCACGGGAATATCCCTCTCAACGCTTTCCTGGTATCTTAAGCAATTACAGCAAAAGGGCGTGATAACACAGACAAAGAAAGGCAGGTTTAGGATTTACAAGGTCCGCGATCCGAATTTGATAATCAAATATATTGTTGAGCACAAGTCCAGCTTCCTTGACGTCGTCGTCGACAGGTTCATAGAGACCTGGGAATTTTGATAGGTCCTTTCTTTTCGGAAAGAGAGTCCTTGTAGCTCTACAAGGAAACAAACAGGATACAAGGAAGAATTAAAAATTCTTCCTGTACAGAAAGAACTTCGTTCTTTCTTGTATTAATTCCTTGTAGGCTATACTTATTGCAAATGTGGCTCACTGACGTTCGCATTCTTTTTTATTCTTAAGGCTATATCCCAAATAGTAGAGCATGTTCGACTATGTCATAGTATTCCTCACTGTCGTTGCAATTAATACCGTGCCGCTTCTGATGCCCCCCACATGGCTTGTTTTGGGATTCTTTTACAATAGCCTGCCGTTTGACGTATTCCTGCTTGCGCTGACAGGAGCCGTTGCATCCACGACAGGTCGCGCGATACTTTCACATCTTGGAACTTATTCGAGGCGTTTCATTAATAAGGAAAGAAAAAGGGACATGGACATAGTCGGCAGGATAGCAAAGAAAAACCCGATAAAGAGCTTTTTCGTTACACTTTTGTTTTCACTTAGCCCATTTCCAAGCAACGTATATTTCCTTACGGTTGGAATGGCAAAAGCAAGGTCAATTCCGATATTCGCCGGGTTTTTTGTCGGAAGGCTGATTTCTTATTATCTGCTGATAAGAGCTTCACAAGTAATTTTCAACAGTATAGAGGAAATTTTCGTTGGTAAGATTCTCCAGATAATTATCATAGACGTGGCCGGCGTCGTATTCATGCTGCTCTTCATTATGATTGACTGGTCTCTGCTGCTGAAGAAAAGAAAGCTGAAATTCGTGCCGTTCAAGCTTGGAAAGTAATTCACTGAAATTACGTCTGGCAAACTTATATATACTGTCCAGAATGATGTTTTAAAATGCGGAAGGCGTTTTTCGCTGTTGTGGTGTTATTTGCAATGCTTGCTTCTACGGCTGTTTATGCGCAAAATGAAACTGCGTCATTTGACTTCTCTATTTCGACAAATCCATCCACTGGAGCAATAATACCGGTGACTGCTGGTGGCTCAACTACAATTGCAGTAGGCTTAACCTTACTAAGTGGCACACCTCAACCCGTCACATTTTCATGTCGGGGTTTGCCGGGTGGCGGGTCTTGCTCATTCAGCCCGTCCTCATGCAACCCAACATGCAGCTCAACAATGACAATTTCCACTCCAAGCAATACGACACCATGGACATACACCTATTTAGTTATTGATTCCTCTGGTGGCGGGGTACAGCATGGACTATGGTACTATAATTTACAAGTACTTGCGCCCCCTGTCTCTTATTCGAATTGTAGCCAGGGACCAATCCCCTCTTCTGGTTGTTATTGCGGCCGCGGCAACATAGAAGGGCCCACCCCAGAATTTTCCGGCTACTGCTGCTGGGGCTCTTACTCACCAACAGCCTGTGCGACAACAATTCAGCCATGCACAGATTCAGACGGAGGAACCAATTTTAATGTAAAAGGAACAGGGTCCGGCAATTATATAGGAGCCACGACAAGGGCGTACACTACTTATGAAGATTGGTGCGCAACATCTACGCAACTGAATGAGGCATTTTGCAATTCAGATGGTTATCTTGGCCTTTATGGCCATCAGTGCGCGTATGGATGCCAAAATGGTATTTGTCTTAACCAAACAACAACCGCCGGCTGCTCTGTTAATTCTGATTGTGGAACGCCGTACTTTCCCTCCAGCGGAGCAACCTTCTGTGGCCCTGTGGACGCCTCAGTACATACAAAAAGGATGAAGTATCAGATAGTTCCTGCGTGCGTATCAGGAACCTGTAATTACCAACGTACGGAGCCCGGGGTGTTAGAAGACTGCAGTGCATCAGGCAAAATATGCGGCTTCTCCCCAGCAAATGGAGGCCAATTCCAATGTGTTGTACAACCATCCACCACGTGCACATTGAATGCGTCTATAACATCTGCATGTATGTGCGGTCCGGCAAGCTATGAACAGTATGGATCCTGTTGTCTAGACGCTTATGGAAAACCTTACCAGTCCTCTCAGGCAACATGTCCACAATATACCCCACCAGTTCAGCCAGTCCCAACGCAAAATGCAACAAATGTAACAAATCCATGCGCGAATGTTGTATGCAACGCACCACCTTCTGCCACATGCGATGGTAGTAATGTAAGGTCATATTATTCTTCAGGCACGTGCAATAATGGCGTCTGCTCTTATCCTTATTCTACATACTCGTGCCCATATGGATGCAGCAATGGCGTGTGCAAACCTTATACAGTGGGTAGCGGCGATGTTGTTCCTGCACCTTCTCCTTCAGGCGGAGGCGGCGGAGGCGGGGCTATTGCTTGCCCTGCGGGTTGCGAATGCAAATACGATGGGAGCGGAAACGTAATAGCAACATACTGCACTAGCCAGCCTATGTGTAACTACAACGGCGTCTGCGATAAAGGCGAAGATGCCGTCGCTTGCAAAGATTGTATTGGGGCTGCATGCCCTGTCAATGTACAATGTCCTGATGGAACAGCTGTGACGTGCCAAAGAACCGGGTTCGGATGTTCATGCGGCACGTGTCCCATACCTACGAGGGACGTACCCCTTAATTGCAGGCAGGAAACAGATAGAGCCACAGGCTTTGTCCGTGTCATCTGCGAACGACCAGAATGTTCTGTCATGTCAGAGGAGATTATAAGAATTAAATGTAGCAATTACGGCGGCATACCTGTATTCAGAACTGATCCCAGTGGTTGCCAGGTATTCGACTGTCAGTTTGGCGGCCAGCGCGTGCAAAGCCCTGTTTTTGCGACGCCGGTCATGTGCCCTTCGCCAGAGGAAGTTTCAGAATCGCTGAAAAAATGCGAACAGTCAGGCATGCAGGGTTTTGTCAGTTTTGAGAACGGCTGCAAGATAGGGAAATGCTTACAAGAAACAAGGCAGGTCTGTGGTTATATTCCTGACTCCCAGAGGAAAAGCGCAGAAGATGAATGCAGGGTCAGCGGCGGCCATTTTGTATCCGAGTTCGATCAAAACGGATGCCAGTATCTTAGATGCAGCAGCGGCGGCGAGTGCCAGAAAGACGTGCCGAAAGAGGCTTACTTGAGCTGCAGCGAAAAGGGCGGCCAGTTTGCTGTTAGGCGCGACAATAGCGGGTGCGTGGCTTTTGCACAATGCCTGGCGAGGGGCGATGAATCACAATCATTTGTCGAAAATGTAAGAGAAGTTCCGGATTCAACGGAACTGCTTTCCATAGCATTCAAACTTGAGGATCTTAAGATTCAGCTTGACAAGCTTGCAAAAAAGACAAATGATATCGCCGACTATTACAGGTCTATAGGCTCAAGCGACGAGGGGAGATTCCGCCGCGTATCAGACATGTTCTCAGCTGCAAAGGACAAGATTGACGAAATCAGGACAAAATTACGAAACCGCGCAAATGCCATTACAACCGACGACATTCTCGAAATAAAACAGGATCTAAGATACATAAAGGATGTCATGCTCAAGGATATACTCTTCGTGATGTTAAGCAGCAACAATGAAGTGGAAGAAATAAAGAACGGGACCATAAAGAATTGCCGAACAGACGGCGAGTGTTTTGACCGCGCCTTCCGCGTGTGCCAGCCTCTGACATTCAGGCCGGAAAACGGGGTTTCTGTTGAAGTAAGAGGTCTGGAAGGCAATGCGTGCATCATGTATGTGGTCATGTCCCAGGATAAAGTGCCTGCCGGTACTGGCACTCCTCCTTATGAGATGACATGCAAGATACAGAATTATGCGCTTGGTGTGAGAAATCCTAATACAGACATATTCCCGTACTGCACAGGAAATCTTGTTGATGTACTGAAGACTTATATAATTGAAAGGGTGCCTAGCATGCCAGAATTAGAAGTTCCAGTACCAGCTGCAACGGCAACTGTGAGGGTATGCATAAGTGACGCACAATGCGAGGCAGGATTTTCCTGCTGGAAGGACGTGCCAAGTGGCGCATTTGCAGGCGTTCGCGGCTCGGCAGAAAATCCAGGAACATGTTACGATAATGGTGTAATACCACAAGTTGTGTAAATTGTATTCAATAAAAATCATATGGTGATCCAATGAAGAAAAAAGCAATGTTGTTGATAATTATCCTGCTGGCGTCTGTGATGTTTATCAGCGGCTGTGCACAACAGGGCAGCAGCATAAAAACACCCGAGGAAGCCGGCCAGGTCGTCACGGATGTGAGTGCCGATGTACAAAATGTGGCCGATACGCTTGCAGGTATAGACAACACGCTTGGCGGCGGATGATTACGGAACGAATGAATACTTTTCTGTCTAATTCTATTTATGCAAAAAAATGAGCTGATACGGGAGCTTATTGAAAGCGGGTGTCTCAGAACAAAGGCTGTGATAGACGCTTTCAGAGCTGTATCACGCGAAAATTTTGTTCCGAAAGAGTATGAGAAGCATGCATACGGTAATTATCCGCTACCTATAGCTGCCGGGCAGACAATTTCACAGCCTCTAACGGTTGCTGCAATGACAGAGGCGCTTGAGACGGCAAAGGGCAACAAAATACTGGAAGTTGGTACAGGCAGCGGTTATCAGGCAGCTATACTTTCGGAAATAGTTGGTTCAACAGGCAAAGTAATAACTACAGAAATTATTCCAGAACTATTTGATTTCGCCAAAAAGAACCTCAGGAATTATAAAAACGTTGCTGTGCTGAATGTTGATGGCTCTCTCGGCTATACGCCTGAAAAACCCTATGACCGCATTATTGTTACAGCCAGCGCGCCCACTGTTCCAAGACCATTGATCGAGCAGCTGAAAGATGGTGGCAGACTTGTCATACCGGTCGAGGACAGGATGCTGCTGATTGAAAAGAATAGCAAAACAAAGGAGACATTTATTGGATATTATTCTTTCGTCCCGCTTACCGGCGAGCATGGGCACAAGTAAGGACTTAAACTTCTAATTTAATTTCTCTTTTATGATAGACGCGCACTGTCATCTTGAGCACATGAATGCCGAAGACGTCATAGCAGAGGCAAAGAAGAAGGGCATGGGGGCTATTGTAACGTCAATAGCTGACATAAGTGATAGACACAAAGTTCTTGAGATGAAAAAGAAACACCCGGATTTTGTTTTCATCTGCCTTGGATTCCACCCGGAGATAATGGGTAAATACACGGAAATTGATATCGAATCATACATGGATTTTATTAGAAAAAACAAAAACTACATATCCGCAATTGGCGAGGTCGGGCTCGATTATACATGGGTTACAAAAACAGAAGACCAGGAAAAATCCACGGAAATATTCATTAAATTCATCCACCTTGCTAAAGAACTCGGCCTTCCGCTTGTCATACACTCAAGGAACGGCCGCGACAACAACCATGTGACAGACGGCATAGGAGACGCGATAAAAACCCTTTCCGAACTGGAGTGCGACAAGGTGATGATGCACTGCTTCTCCGGCAGCGAGTCGCAGCTGAAGACGTGCATAGCGCAAGGCTGGACAATCTCTTTAGCCACTATACTTGTGAAAAGCTTCAAGCATCAGAGACTTGCCAAGGCAACACCGCTTGAGCAGCTTGTGTTGGAGACAGATTCGCCTTGGCTTGACCCTGACAGCCAGCCTGGTTCACGCGAGCTAACCAACAGGCCGTGGAAGATAGAAAGGAGCGCTGAAGTACTTGCAAATGTACTAAATACTACAAAAGAAGGAATACTTGAAACTACTGCCGAGAACGCAAAAAGATTTTTTAGGATTTGACTTATAGCTCTACAAGGAAACAAACAGGATACAAGGAAGAATTAAAAATTCTTCCT
>CAYJUT010000029.1:0-8748 GCA_964373415.1 uncultured archaeon
AGAATATCATTTAAATTCATTTTACTGGCGTTCCGATCTTTTCTATATCGCTGCCTTTTATGAATCTCTTCAAGGCTTCTGGCATCTCTGTTATTTTAACCCTTACTTGCTTCATGCTATCCCTGTCCCTCAGTGTAACTGTCTTATCCTTCAGGGTTTGATGGTCTACCGTTATGGATCCTGGAACACCTATCTCGTCCATGCGCCTGTAGCGGCGCCCTATGCTTCCAGAGTAGTCGTAAAAGACTGAGAAGCCGGCGTCTTTTAAAAATTCTTTTATTTCTTCTGCCAGCCCGTCTAGGCCGTCCTTGTTTACCAATGGAAATACCGCACAGTCAAAAGGCGATAACTGGCGTGGAAAGACGAATAGCGTTCTCTCTTTTTCCTCACGATAAGATAATTCGAGAAGTGCATATATGTTCCTGTCGACCCCGAAACTAAGCTCAAGCACATGGGGCACAAATTTCTTGTTGTCCACAAAAACAGACATGTCCCGCTTCGAAACGCGCTGATGTGCGCCAAGGTCATGATCTGTACGGTAATGAACTCCACCAACTTCGACGAAACCTATGTCACCGATTTTAATCTCTATATCCCAGTGATATTTATTATAGAAGGCTTTTTCCTCGTCGGAAAGTTCCCTGAACCTAAAAATTTCCTTCGGTATTTTCAGAACGTCGAGGAAAAACCGTTGCACCTTTGCCATGTGGTAGGCATAAAATGTCGGCAGGTGTTTTGTCATTTCATCGCATGTTATTTCATCTACCTTATCCGGTCTGTTCTTTACAGGCATGACAAGCAGCTTATAACTCTTGACTTCTGAAAATTTCTCATGATTCTCTATCTTGTCAGGATCGAAAAATATCTGCAACTCGGCCTGTGTAAACTCCCTCATACGCAAAAGCAGATTGCGCGGACTTATTTCATTCCTGTAAGCCTTGCCGATTATAGCCAGACCCAAGGGCAGTTTTTTCCGCAGGCATTCGAACTCCCTGCTAAAGTTTACATACGCAGCCTGAGCAGTCTCGCCTCTCATATACGCCTTTACATCATTGCCTATCATTATCGGGAACATCAGGTTCAGAGCACCGACCTCCTCGAGGGCACCACTACATTTCAGGCATTTCATATTGTGTTTCTTGATAAGTTTGGCCATGTCTTCAAGCGAAATTCCGTCAAATGTTTCGTGCAGCTCTTCCTCCAAAAGCTTGTCCGCGCGCTCTATATGACCGCACTTCTTGCATTTTACGACTGGATCGACAAAAGATTCTACGTGGCCGGAAGCCTGCCAGACCTTCTCGTGCATTATTTCCGTAGGCTGGATCTCGAAGAAATTATCGTCCATGCCGAGGAAGAATTTACGCCATTCATTTTCCCATTTGTTCTTAATAAGTGTTCCGAGATGCGCATAATCATAAAAGCCGGATAGTCCGCCGTATATTTCAGACGACGTCCAGAAAAATCCGCGTCTGCGTGCAATTTCTTCTATCTTGTTTTCTTTCTGCATGACAATATCGCCAATTTCTTATTTTTATGTTTAGGCTCGTATATTAAAAGCGGGGTTACGAATTTATATGATAATATCTCTCTCTTTCGCTAAACCTATAAAACCAGATGTGCATAGTTGATATTATGACTTACATACTCACTAAAGAAGGCAAAAACTATCTAAGCAATGGTTTGCCAGAAAAACGTCTTGTAGAATTAATAAAAGACCGCAACGGCATAAGCATGAGGGACGCGAATTCTGTCCTAGGCACCGATTTCTCTATAGCATTGCAATGGTGCAAAAAATACAAATGTGTGGAGGTCGTTAACGGAAAACTGATTCTTGCTGATGATATACCAAATGAAATGAGAGACATCGAGCATGGGCTAAAGGAGTTGTCACAGGGCAAGGAACCAAAAGAAAGTATACTCCAACTAC
Organism: uncultured archaeon; assembly: GCA_964373415.1. Taxonomy (GTDB): domain Archaea; phylum Aenigmatarchaeota; class Aenigmatarchaeia; order GW2011-AR5; family GW2011-AR5; genus GW2011-AR5. Next base: position 1,928 of record CAYJUT010000029.1, read on the forward strand.
TATTGCAGCGTAAACTTGCTGAAAGAGCAACAAAGAGTATAGTAGAGCGTGCGGAAAAATATGTCGGGAAGGAGATAACAAACCTTAATCTAGAAATAATAAAAACAGGTGTCTGGAAAAAGGTAAAAATAAAACCCTACAATGTTGAATCCTCCGGGAAGCAACTGAACATAGGGAAAAGACATCCGTATAATAAATTCTTACAAACCGTGAGGCAAAAACTTGTTGAAATGGGATTCGAAGAAATGACAGGGCCGACAATAGAACTGGAATTCTGGAATTTTGACGCGCTTTATCAACCGCAAAATCATCCAAGCAGGGACTGGGCACAGACCTATTCGCTCCTGAAACCAAAAGAAGGTACGCTGCCTGACAAGGCTATTGTAGAACGCGTAAAATCTGCCCACGAAAATGGCTGGAGAACTGGTAGCACTGGCTGGGGTTACAAATGGGATCCGGAAAAGGCTGCAAAGCTTATGCCAAGGGCGCATGGCACGGCGCTGTCTGCAAGAACTTTGGTAAGTAAACCTAATATTCCTGGAAGGTATTTTTCTATATCTAGATGCTATAGGCCTGATGTAATAGATGTGACACATGGAGTTGAATTCAATCAAACAGAAGGTATTATTATAGATGAATCTTTGAACTTTCGTTCTCTTCTTGGTGTACTCAAAGAATTTGCAGTTGAATTTGCCGGTGCAGAAAAATTAAAATTCCTACCGGATTACTATCCATTTGTAGAGCCTGGGGTACAGATGTCAGCAAAGCATCCCAAGCTGGGATGGGTTGAGTTAGGCGGAGCCGGAATATTTAGGGAGGAGCTCACACGGCCTCTGGGCGTTAATGTACCGGTCATCGCGTGGGGTCTTGGAATAGACAGACTTGCAATGTTCAGGCTTGGCATAACAGACATAAGATATCTTTTCAGCCAGAATCTTGATTGGCTGAGAAAACAGGTGATAATTTAATGCCGAAAATAGACGTATCGCATAAAGACTTGTGCAGTTTAATAGGAAGAAAATTGTCAATTGAACAGTTATCGGATGAAATACTCTATGCCAAGGGTGAGATCGATGAAGTAAATGGTGACTCACTAAAAGTTGATATAAAGGATACAAACAGGCCTGATCTTTGGAGCACAGAAGGAGTAGCTAGAGAAATAAGGGCACATCAAAGAAAAAGCGGCTTGCCAAAATATGATGTAAAATCGTCTAATTTCGTGGTAAATGTGGACTCTAAAGTCAACGGAATCAGACCCTATACCGTCTGCGCCGTAGTAAAAGGTCTGAAAATAAACGAAACAATTCTCACACAACTCGTACAATTGCAGGAAAAAGTGGCCGGAACGTTTGGTAGAAACAGGAAGGAAATAGCAATAGGCGTTTATGACTTAGGTAAGATAAGATTTCCAATAAAATATACGACCACAAAACCGAATGAAATAAGTTTTGTGCCATTAGATTTCAAGGACAAAATGTCCCCGAAAGAAATACTGGAAATTCATGCGAAAGGAAAAGAGTTCGGTCATCTTCTTCATGGAAAATCTGAATATCCGATTTTTATCGACGCTGCAAACGAGGTTCTTTCGATGCCACCAATCATAAATTCTAACCACACAGGCAAAGTAACCGAAAAGACAAGTGGTATATTCATAGAATGCAGCGGCTTTGACATGAAATTCCTAAACACTGCACTGAACGTTGTTGTTGCCTCGCTCCACGAAAGAGGGGGAGTAATTCATAGCGTCAAAGTGAATTACGGGAAAAAAACTTGCACGACACCCGACCTGCAACCTAAGAAGTTCTACACAGCACTCAATTACATAAATAGTGTAATTGGCTTGCAGCTAGAAGAAAAAAAGATAATAGAGCTGGCAGAAAAGTCCCTGTACAAAGCCAAGGTGGTAGGCAGGAAGCTTGAGCTGCTATATCCAGCTTACAGGCAGGATATAATGCATGAACGTGACATAGTTGAGGACATAGCTATATCTTACGGATTTAATTCTATAGAACCTCTAACCCCGGGAATTATAACAAAGGGCAATATATCAAAAACTCAGACATATTCTGATCATGTAGCGGAAATTATGACAGGTTCGGGATTTCAGGAAGTGCTGTCTTATACACTTACAAACTCTGACAACCTCCTAAGAAAAATGAACATTGAAGGTAATGTGGTAGAGATAGAAAAACCTATGTCATCTAACTGGTCTGTGTTTCGTACTTCTCTATTACCGGGACTTATGGAGTTCCTTACAAAAAACAAGCATGTTGAATACCCTCAGAATTTATTCGAGATCGGAAATATCGTTCTGGAAGATCACTCGGCACCGACAAGAACGAAGGATTTGACAAAACTTGCCGTTGTCGTTTCTGCGTCCATAGTAAATTACGAGCAGGTTTCTTCTGTTCTTGACGCGTTATTTCGCAGTCTTGGTGTCGAATATAAACTGAAGCGTTCTACACATACAAGTTTCATAGAAGGCCGTACTGCAGAAATTTTTATCGGAAAGGATTCAATAGGATTCATAGGAGAAATACATCCATCTGTTCTCAACAACTGGGAGCTAGAAACTCCTGTAGTTGCATTTGAAATTAGCCTGAAAGAAATCTTTGAAATTCTTGAGAAGAAATAATGCCAAGGAATAAGTCCAGGTTTGTTTTACTATAGAATTACATACGTCTTCTAATTTTACCCTTTATTGGGCTAAAGTCCCTAATTGCCTCTTCTTCCATCAGCCGCTTCTTCTTTCTTTTCATCTAATCACCTAATGAAAGGAAACATCTTCTTGTACCAAGGCGTGTTTTGCCTGTATTGTCTTTCTTCACCGGCTATTACTGCGGCTATCTTCATTATCTCGTTGCTCGCGTAGGAACGGGGGTTATGATGGATGACAGGTATCCTGCTTGCAACTGCTTTTTGCACTGCGATGTCTTCCGGAACTTCGCCAAGAAATTGAATATTATCAAGCATGCCTAGTATATCACGCTTGCTCATCTCATGTTTTTTGCCGCTTACCCTGTTTACGATGAATCCGCTCGTTCGTGTGCCAAGCTGTTCGGCTATTTTCGATGCTTTTAGTGCATCGGTAACGGCCGCTATCTCCGGATTAGTGACTATCACCATTTCGTCCGCTGCTTCTATAGATGCCAGCGTCTCACGACCCAATCCGGCTGATGCATCAAGAAGTATTATCTCAGCACTTCCAAGGAGGTCCAGCAGAGCGTTTGGGAGGTCTTTCGAGTCTACACCACGCATATCCCTCAGAGAAAGACCGGCTGGAACTATTTTCACGCCGCTTTCATGTGTATAAACTGCATCCCTAATATTGGCACGTCCCTTAAGAACATCGTGCAGCGTTACAGGATAAAGAGGCACGCCAAGATGCAGGCCGAGACTAGGTGTTGTGAGATTTGCATCTAGGATTATGACATTCTTGCCCATTTTTGCCAGAGCAGAGCCAAGATTCGCCACCATGGTGGTCTTGCCAACGCCGCCCTTGCCAGAAACAACAGCTATTATCCTAGTCATTTGACCACTGATAAGTTCTTGTTCATTAATGTTAAAAAGCTTGAATTTTTCCGCCAGCGCTTTTCTTATAGTTAACCAAGTAAAGAAACAGGATATTATAACTTGGTTCACTATGCTCAGAAAGCGAAGCTTTCTGGCATGCCGAAGAGCTTTGTTCTTCGAGCATATGTGACCAACTTGTGTAAAATATTGAATATTAAGTTGGTCAGCTATAAAAGGGCTGAATGAGCGTGGTGGGATTCGGACCCACGACCCCTAGCTTTCTTCCATTGATAGAAGGCTAGTGCTCTATTTGCCCAAGCTTTCCGTTTTGCTTAAGCTTTTTTGAAAAGCTTACCAAGCTGAGCTACACGCCCCTGATTTACATTCTATACTCTCAACTATAACTTAAAAACATAGACAATAAATATACGGCATGGTCATAGACTTCAAAAACTTGGATAAAAAGTGGCAGAAAAAGTGGGCCGCTGCTAAATTGTTCGAGGCGAATCCCGATAAACGCAGGAAATTCTTCACATCGAATGTAATACCTTACGTCAATGGAAATGCTCACATAGGCCACTCGTACACGTACACGAGAACGGATGTTTATGCACGCTTCAAGAGAATGCAGGGATTTAACACTCTTCTTGCGCAGGGATTTCATGCAACAGGCGAACCGATACTTGGTACTGTAGAACGCCTGAAGAAAGGCGACCAGAGCCAGATTGATACGTACAAACTATTCGGCGCCACGAACAGGGATATGGAAGCTTTCAAGAAAAAAGGCCCGGAATATGTGGCAGAATTCTGGACCAAAAAAATGGCAGAAAGTTTCCGGGAAATAGGCTTCTCGATAGACTGGCGCCGCACTTTTACGCTATCAGTCGATCCAGAATTCTCACGCTTTGTAGAATGGCAATACAACACGCTCAGGAGGAAGGGATATGTTGTACAGGGCACACATCCTGTGGTGTGGTGCCCGAAAGACCAGAGCCCCACAGGAGACCATGACAGGCTAGAAGGTGAAGGCGAAAGTCCACAGGAATTTACGTTGATAAAATTTGGCTATCTCGGGTATGTGCTACCAGCTGCGACTCTGCGTCCTGAGACCGTATATGGTGTTACAAATATCTGGCTTAACCCTGATGCTAAATACGTAGAGCTTGATGTTGATGGAGAGAGATGGATAGTAAGCAAAGATGCCGCTAAAAAAATCAAGGACCAGATGAAAAACGTAAAAGAGGCCGGCGATTTTGATGTCAGGGAGATTCTTGGCAAACGATGTATTGAACCAGTTGGCAATAGGGAGGTTCCGCTACTGCCGTCGAAATTTGTTGATCCTGAAAACGGCACAGGAGTTGTGATGAGCGTTCCGGCACATGCTCCGTACGATTTGATTGCGATAAAAGAGTTGATAGAAAAGGATGAGCTGCAAATATACGGAATTGAAAAGAACGAACTTGAACCGATAAGCGTAGTTCAGGTCGAGGGATTCGGAGAAATCCCCGCCAAGGAAATGGCTGAGAAGATGAACATACACAGCCTGTCACAGACAGAAAAGCTGGATGAAGCCACATCCGTACTATACAAAAAAGAATTTCATCTCGGGGTATTGAAAAATTGCGGCCAATATACAGGAATGAAAGTGAACGAATCCAGGCAAAAATTGACACTGGATTTCATCGACAAGGGCGTCGCAGACATAATGTGGGAAATAAACGGCGTTGTATGCAGATGCACAACGAAATGCCATGTAAAAATACTGGAAAATCAGTGGTTCCTAAAATACTCGGATGAAGACTGGAAGAAAAAAGTCAGATATTGCTTGTCGAAGATGAAAATATACCCGGAAGAAGCGAAAAATAATTTTGAGAATACTATAGACTGGATGAAAGACAAAGCTTGCGCAAGGAAGAGCGGGCTTGGCACATATATACCATGGGACAAGGAATGGATCGTTGAGACGCTTAGCGATTCCACAATCTACATGGCCTACTATACGGTAGCACACGTAATCAAGAAGAACAAAATTCCTGCTTCGGCGTTAAGCGATGAAGTTTTTGATTATATATTCCTGGGAAAGGGTAATCCAAAACTTGTTGCTAAGAAAGCGAAAATAATACCCAAGCTGCTTGACATAATGAAGGGTGAATTCGATTATTTCTATCCTCTTGATATAAGAAACAGCGGCAAGGATCTCGTCCAGAACCACCTTACATTCTACTTGTACCAGCACACTGCGATATGGCCGGAGAGCAAGTGGCCAAAATCAATAGGAATCAACGGCTTCGTTAACGTCGAAGGCGAGAAGATGTCCAAGAGCAGGGGAAATATAATACCACTGAAAGACCTGGCAGAACAATACGGAGCTGACATGGTAAGGATAAACATAGCAGGCTCGAGCGAGGGCCTTGAAGACGCGGACTGGAGAGAAGAGTCCATAAAGAGCTACAGGAGCCGCTATGAGCTTCTCATGGATACGGTAAAAAAACTCAATAAATGCAAAAAAACAGGTGTGGATTGGCCTGAATTATATTTGCAAAGCAAGCTGCAAGACCACATAGAAACTTCCACAAAACTGTTCGAACGTCTCATGTTCAGGAGCGCAGTTCAAACAATACTTTTTGACGGTATGAATGACTTAAAATGGTATACGAGGCGTGTAGGAGGAATAAAAAATTCCAACAGGAAGATCCTTGCAACGTATCTCGAGGGTATAATAAAACTTGTTGCCCCGTTCACACCGCATATATGCGAAGAATTATGGTATATGCTAGGCAAAAAGGGCTTTATTTCTGTTGCAGACTGGCCTGAACAAGAACCGACAAAGATAAGCATAGAGGCTGAACTGGGCGAGGAGCTAATAAAGAAGACCATATCGGATATAGACGAGGTCAAAAAGATAGCGAAAATTGCTGCGAAAAAAATAACCCTATTCGTTGCTGAAGACTGGAAATTCCGGGTCTATCAGAAAGTACTGAGAAACAAAACAGGCGATGTCAATGCAATAACAAAGGAAATCATGTCTTCCGGCAGCTACGGTAAAGCCACAGTGGCATTCATACAAGGATTGTACAAGAGGTTAAATGAATTGCAGCCTGTCCTGCCGCGCAGCAGGCAGTTCTCGCTGTTGGAAGACGCGAAACTATTCATGGAAAATGGGACAAGCTGCAAAATAGAAATCCAAGACGCTGATAAGACAGAAAACCAGAAGGCAAAATCCTCGGCCCCAAATAAGTTCGGGATATTTTTAGAATAAAATTAAGCTGCATGTCCCAAATTATAGCCTAAATCCGTGATTAGTTGAT
>CAYJUT010000030.1:0-8149 GCA_964373415.1 uncultured archaeon
CTCCCGGTGGCTCTTCTTTATTTTTTCCTTTTATTGCCCCAAATTTCTATGTGCAGTCTTGGTGAAAATCTGTAATTATACTTTTTACACAGATCTATCAGCCATATGGACTTCATTTTGAGTTCATTAGCCTCAATAGATTGCGGCATAAGTATTATTTTGCTGCTATCAATTTTGTATTTCTTGACAATTTCAGTGACTTCTACTATGTCCTTTCGTGCGTCAATTACGAACTTAAAATAAGAATTCGGTAAACGGGAATAAAATTCGAGTGCTTGGGGTATTTCCCGCAGCGACTTATTGTTTCCGCTGTTTTTTAATTTTGGTGACACATTCCACTGATCGATATATTTTTTGGATTCAGAGGCTGGCAATATTGTACCGTTGGTTTCCACTTCTATATACCATCCATTTGCTTTCAGCCTGGAAAGTAGCACAAGCAATTCTTTATTAAAATGAAGAAGTGGCTCTCCTCCAGTCAATACAAGATGTTTACAGTAAAAAGATGTTAATGTTTTATAAACTGTCTCTGAATTTATTGTTTTTATTTCATCATGATTTTTTGAAAAATCCCATGAATATTTAGTGTCACACCATGTGCAATGCAAATTACAGTGTGTTAGCCGTAAAAAAACTCAGGGCGTGCCGATGTTTATTCCTTCCCCCTGGATCGAGTAAAATATTTCGCTTACATTCATGTAATTACGTCCTCTAATGCATAAGTTTTAGCATATAATTGAATCAGTGAGTACTTATTTTTGCACGACTAGGTTGCCCATAACCAAATAGTCCATGCCACTGCCAAAAAAACACTCAAGAGCGTCCCTTGGCGTGCATACCATAGGTTCGCCTTTCCTGTTAAAGGAAGTGTTCAATACAGCGGGTACGCCTATTCTGCGTTCTACTTCTTTTAATAGTCTATAATATTTTTCATTGTCTTTCTCTACTGTTTGGGGCCTAGTTGTGCCATCAACATGTGTAACAGCACCCAAATAATCCAATTTTCCATCATCGATCATATAACTTAGTAACATGAATGGTGAGTCTTTGCACCCAATTATATATTCACTCGCATAGTCGCCTACTATCGAAGGCGCGAATGGTCTGAATGACTCTCTAAATTTGACTTTTGCATTTACTACATCTTTTGTCTTCTGAGATTTCGGATTTGCAATTATAGATCGGTGCCCGAGAGCCCTAGGTCCAATTTCCATTCTTTCTTGGAACCAACCGACAATTTTATCTTGGGCAATAAGATCCGCTGTTTTGGATTCAATGTCTTCAGTGTATTGGTATCTAAGCCCGAGTGATTTCAATACTCTACGGATGCTTTCATCAGAATATCCAGGGCCAAGATAAGCATCTTCCAATCGAGGGCTTCCTGCAACACCCATTTGGCTTGAAATCTCCAAAGCAGCACCTATACTGCAACCTGCATCATTGGCAGCGGGTTGAATAAATACTGAGTCGACCAGTCCGCTACGTAATATCCTGCCGTTTGCAGAGCAGTTTAATGCTACCCCGCCAGCCATGCACAAATCCCTGGATCCTGTGAGTTTCACAGACATTTCTACCAGATAAATAACTGCTTCTTCAAATGCCTTTTGCCCTGATGCGGCAAAATTCTCGTATTCATGGTTCAACACAACGGTTTCCCTGAATCTTCCTGCATTTTGATCATAAGAAAAGACTGGTTCGTTCTTCGGACATATTTGGGCAAAATTTGAAAACCAATTCTCAGTAACCTCATATTGTTCATCCAATGACCCTCCCCTACCCAGAATTACATCTGGGATATTGGCTGAAAAGTCGCTATGCTCAAAGCTGAAAAATTGACCAAGATCAAAAACCGGCAATCCATAGGGGGCTAAACCCATCAGCTTTCCCGAGTCGTCACTGCGAAAACCGCAATACTGAGTAAGCGCTTCGTAAAAATATCCAAGTGAATCCTTTATTGGAAATTTTTTCACTAATTTTATATCATTACCATTTCCTACCCATATAGAAGATGAGGAGTGCTCTCCCTGGCCGTCAATTACTAAAATAGCAGATCTATTGTAGCCAGAACACCTGTAAGCACTTGACGCGTGGGATAGGTGATGGTCTGTAAATTCAATCTTCGGTGTTTTAGTTCTAGGAAAATATTTTCTTGGAAAAAACATATCTGACATATCTTGATTAGTGAATTTCCACGGCACGTTTCTTGATGAATATTGAAGTGGGAGATTCCAGCCAACGGCTACGTACTCGACATCATCGAGCCCTATACCTTCATCTTCCAAGCAGAATTTCGCTGAATTGTGTGGAAAAAAATCGTAAGCATGCTTTCTTCTGACAAATCTCTCTTCTTCAGCAGCAGATACAATTTTGCCATTTTTAACAAGACATGCGGATGCGTCATGGGACCTGCCGGTAAAACCAACCAATCCCAATATATACATTAAAACCACTTCTGATCGTTTGGATCTCTTCTAGCTTTATCAGTGGAAACTATTCTATCTCTATCAGTGAAGTCTTCTCTATCTGAATCTTTGAAAGTTATTCTTTTCGAATGTCTGAAACTCCTGTTATTTGAAAATGGAGTTTTATGATCTCTTCTGGATTTTTTATGCGGGTGCCTGTAGGTATAAAGTTCACCTTCCCTTTCCATATCTTCGTCGGTGGTTTTTGGAGTTGTCTTGCAAAGATACATACCTGACTGGCAACCTATGACTTGGGCTGCAAAATACCTGTTAAACAACGGGACGAGTTCTTCTATCACCAGTCCCCGGTCAGTCAGTATTTCCTGAATCGGCAGGGCCCTTTCTCTTGATCTATCACTGAAGCCGTAACTTATCAATAGTGTACCATGGTCAGGCGAAATTCCCTGAATGCATCGCTTTATGAACATGTCAAAACCATCAGGTGCGTATGGGGGGTCTGTGACTACAACGTCATATTTATGCATACCTTCATGAGGAAACACATTCCTGACATCGTACCTTTTACATTCTATTCCAAGTTGTCTGCTTTTGGCCAGTGAATCAAGAAACTTCAACAAGTCGCTGTCAATATCAAAAACAGTCAGTCTTTTCGGATATCCGGTGAGTGCAAGCCCGACAGATGTAGCGTCGTTGTCGCCCATCAACATGATTGACCTATCTTCCAGGTAGCCACGATCGTACAGGAATTGCACCCTTTTTGCAACACTCTCTGGGGTGGCTCTTACCTGGTCGAGCCTTCTTTTGGATTTCGGCATGGAAACTTCCAGCTGTTCCACTTCTGCTGCTATTTTTGGGATGGTTTCAGCCATTTGTCTATCTCTTTCTGACCTGAACGAAGTCAATTCATCTACATAGGTCACGCCGTCTCCTGACAAGCCGTAAGAATCGCCATCGTGCTGCACTACACGTGATAAATGTCCGCCTAGCAAATTGATAACCGAAGTGGGAAGTCCGAGAGATCTCTGAATGTCGAGCGAGTGTCCTTCTCCTCGGTCTCTCAAATATGTCAAAAATTTCTCTGTTCTTCTCGGAGAAATGCCGGCATAATCAGAAACTAATACTACTCGTCCGTAATCAAATTTCATAAACTCCCTATATACGAAATCTATAAAAAGGCCGGGTGTCTTTGCTACTTATGAACGATAAAGATTTCTGGAATAAAGTCGGTTCTAAAATCGGTTACAATCACAGTCATATTAAGTACTCCAATACTGCAGAGACTGGGGAAAACAAATTCAGGGAAATAATATTGGAACGGTCTAGGGATTCTGAAATCCTTGACATTGGCTGTGCGGACGGCGTATTTACGTTGAAAATATCGCCACATTCAAGACATACTATAGGGATAGATAATTCTGTTGAGATGATTAAAAAAGCGAGAGAAAACAAGAAGTCGTCGAAAATAGGAAACGTAGCCTTTGAATTGATGGATGTGAATGACATAGATTTTGACGACAATAGTTTTGACATCGTATTTAGCCGGCGGGGTCCTGCAACGAGCAGCAAGAAAGCATTATCGGAAATCTACCGTGTTTTAAAACATGGGGGTTTTTTTGCGGAAATAACAATTGGTGAAACAGACTGTCATGAGCTTGGTAAAATATTCGGCAGAAGTCAGATGATGAAAACCAAGGGACATGTCTCGTCTTTGAAAAGAGAAATAATGGATAATGCCGGGTTCGTTAAAACAGACATGGAAGAATTTTTTTACCAAGAAAAATTCTCCACATTGAAAGATCTAATCATGCTGCTGGAGACAACCCCAATAATTCCGAATTTTGACGTGAATAAGGACCACTGTAGTATCGAAAAAATTCGTAAGTTGTTTGGGGAAAAAGATATAGAGATTAGGAGACACCGGGTTATTATAAGCGGTGAAAAACCACCAACTGACCTTTAAATTCTTAGTTGTAATCACTTTTTCATGAAAGTTGTTTCTCTACTGTCCGGCGGCATTGATTCATGTACGACAGCTTCTAAACTTGCCATAGACGGTTTTGATGTATTTCCTTTGTTTGTCGATTACGGGCAACGTGCTGTTCAAAGGGAAATTAGCGCAGCTGAATATTATGTTTCAGAGGTTCGTGCCAAAACAGAAAAAATGCATACATTGAGAACGGCAAATGTATCAATGCCTTTTTTAAGGTCATCATTGGTTGGAACGGTTGATGTGGAAAAAAGTACGAATGATAGTTTTGGTATTATGGAATCTAAAAAAATTGACTGGGTTCCAGCCAGAAACATTATTCTGATTACTTTGGCTGCCTCGTATTGCGAAATCGTAGGGGCTAGGAAAATATCAATCGGAGCTTACAAGGAGGACGAAATGCCACCATATCCTGATTCTTCAAGGGAATTTTTTGATGTAATGCAGCAGGCATTATCCAGTGGTATGTATGGTAATGCGTTCGAAATAGTAACGCCGTTCATTGGTTCATTCAAATGGGATCTTCTTACATATGCCAAGGACATGAATCTTCCCACACATTTGACATGGTCATGCTATGAAGATCGCGAAAAACATTGCGGATACTGCAGGAACTGCGTAGACAGAAAGAAGGCATTTGATAAAGCAGGTATAAAAGACCCGACTATATATTGCGGCTGATTTTTCTTATTTCGTCCAAGTCGCCTGCTGCCAGTTTGAGACTGCCTGGGCAAAATATCCTGCCGCATAGGCGCTGTCCCATAAAGTACAGTAAGCAGCAGGCAACAGTCCCTTAGCCATATACAATTTTGGCAGGCGTGAAAAATGCGTTCCTACGCCTTTCATTATTCCTTTCTCGACCCCAACCCTTTTGCCTGTGCCATACCTAAATGCACTTCTAATATCTACGGAAAGTGTTAACGATGGGTGGTGCACTATTGCATCAGGCAGATAATTGACCTTTAATCCTTTTGCCTTTACACGTCTGTTCATCTCCGCATCTTCTACCCAGTGAATGTCACGGTCATAATAATACCCTATGTCTTCTATAACGGATTTTCTCAAAGCAAGGGGCGGTTTGTAAGCATTAGGACCTTCTACTAAAAATTCTCTTACGTCAGCTAAAACATATGCCATGAAATTATCTTTTTTATGCACAATCCTGCCTTTTGCAAGCTTGTATTCCCTGAGGCCTTCGTATAAGATTCTTATGCAGCTGCGTTCGAAAGTGCAGTCAGAATCTGTTACAATGATATTTCCTTTCCTGCTATGTAAAATCCCTTCATCGAGTGCTGCTCCAAGATTTCTATCTGACAAATAACATGTATTAACTCCAAGTTGTCTTACAATATTTTGAACGTCCGTTGTTGGACCATTTAATGCAACGATAATTTCAACATCTTCATCAACGCTTTCTACACATTCTTTTATTCTAAGATCATCAGCGACAGGAATTACTATTGACAAGTCCATGAAAATAGTATAAAAACTAAGCTTTTAAGAGGTTGGACTGTGTAGAGATTTTCTTTCAATTACATGTGAATCGAATAGATAACGAATGATTTGACGAGCAGTTGTTTCATACTTCCCGATGTTGTTGACATATGTTAATTTACCTTCAGGAATTTCTCTACTTTGCCTGATAATTTCTTCTTGTAAATGAAGTAGTTTTTCAGTTGAGTACCTATCTGTAAGGTGTGTACTATCACCGAAGGCTTTTGCTCTGTTAGCACCCAATGTCAAGGCATCGGAGGTTACTATTACAAGTCTATTATTATTATCCAAATATCGACTAACCGCTGAAGGCCTTAATTGAACACCCTCAAAAAGCATATTTTGGGCATTTTGAACTTCAAGTTTTGGGATGATCTTGTCCAGGTAAGAACTTACAACCTCCGAATGCGAGTTAAAACCAGCTATAAGACTTTCCGGTGAATAAGTTCCGTCTCCGATGGCCAGGTAACTGTCACAAGAGCCATAATTTACAAAAGGATTTCGTTCATTCTCGGGTTTTTGTCTTTCCGCACCTTGCGCAACAAGCCGTAACACATCCATTTGCTGCAAGAAGCAATCCTCTATTAAAGAGGAAATTAATCTTGCGATCGTTGATTTTCCTGATAATGGAGTACCGGTTAGAAAAATTAATGTGCCTTGCCTAACAAATGCATATTCATTCCATATAAATTCCAATCCTGTTTGACCAGTTGCTTTACTCATTCCAAACATCGCCTCGTCTTTTGATTTTTAGCATTTTCTTTACATTTTTTTTGAATTTCTTCTGCAATGCATTATTAGTGGGATCACTGAAGTTGCCCAAAATAATCCTTGCTATATATCTGGTCTCATCTTCTGAATAACCTCTTGCAGTTATCCACGAAGTGCCCAGTCTTATCCCGCTGGCTTCATAGGGTTTTAATTTTTCCCCGGGCACAACCTGTCTGTTTGTTAAAATGTCAATGTTTTCAAGTAGCTTTTCTGCCTCCCTGCCGGTTAAACCGAACGTCCTGTGCGTGTTCAATACCATCAGGTGCGTGTCACTACCTCCGGTCACGACCAAGCCAGAGTATTTTCCAAATTCTTCCTCAAAAACTTTCATATTTTCAATGACTCTATTGATATAGTCCCTAAACCATGGCTTACTTGCGTCTATCAGACACTGAGCCATTTGATATATTCTTCTGAGCGGTACGCTTGATTGCACTCCAGGATGAATTCCTCTGTCTATTCTCCCGGCTAGCTCTTTTTTGCATAGCACAATTCCACCATGTGGACCAAGCATAGTTTTATCTAAGGTCAAAGTTATGACATCGCAGTATGGAAATGGCTGCGGAAATCGATCTGCAACTATCAACCCTGCAGGATGAGATACATCAGCCATCAAATAAGAATCTGTCCGTGCAGAAATGTCGCCTAATCTTTCAAAGTCAATTGCCCTAGGGTACGATGAGGCGCCGCATACTATTAGTTTTGGTTTAAAGCTTCGTGCTTTTTCTTCTACTTCATTGTAATTTAGAAAACCTTCTGTGTCAACACCGTAAAAGTCAAAATTAAAAAAACGGCCTGAAAAATTTCTCCTCATGCCATGAGTTAAATGTCCGCCGTCTTCGAATCTCATAGCTAATACATTGTCCCCGTTTTCCAGAAGCGCTTGGTATACTGCCTGGTTTGCTTGGCTTACGGAGTGGGGTTGGATATTTGCATGTTCTGCACCAAACAAAGTGCAAGCCGATTCAGCAGCGATCTGCTCTATGCGATTAAATCCTTCGACACCGGCATAGGGCCTGTGCTCAAACAACCCCTCTGCTATCATATTGTGCCTGAGTGGTAAATCATAGAAATATTTTAGCGGTGTGGGGCTTGCTGGAGCGATTAAATTTATTGTATCCAAGTCGTATCTATCCTGCATTTTGGCTGCTTTTACTAGTTCCCTTCTTAGGGCATTGAAATATTTTGGCCCATATTTCATATATTACTGATAATGAAAACGTATTTATGCCCGAAAATGAAGAAATCACCAGTTTAGCTTTACAGTAGGCTTCAACCAAGCCACCTCTTATACTAAAAATTCACACTCTTCCCGGTGGCTTAATTCCTGACTGTAGCAGAGCTACTCCAAAAAGTGAAATAGAATACATGGCGAAACAAAGTTTCGCCTGTACAGGTTAAGCTTCGCTTAGCCATGTAGCTCTTGGCAAGTTAGAGGTAATTCGCACTGTTGGCTTTACAGCTAACAGTAGCA
>CAYJUT010000031.1:0-8077 GCA_964373415.1 uncultured archaeon
GTCGAGCAGAGCTCAACTTCGAGTTAGTCGTGGGTTATATTTTACCAACGATTTGATTTACTGAAATTCTTGTAAAGTTTGTCTATCTTCGCTGCAAGGATGAAATCATTCTCGCTCAATCCGTCAATTGCATGCGTCCAGATTTCGAGATCAAGTTTTCTGTAATGTACTGTGAAATCAGGATGATGTCCTTCTCGCTCTGCCAGTTTTGCAAGTTTGTTTACAAATTTTATCAGTTGCATGAAGTCCTTGAACACGAGCTGCTGTGTTAGCTTTTTTCCTGAAAGTTTCCATCCTTTGGCGTGCTTCAGGTATTTTTCCGCTTCGCTTTTTGTGAATGGCTTCACGCCACCTTCGCATGGGACGCATTTCTTTTTTAATAAATCCATTTTACCACCTAAAATTCGTCCAGCCTGCTTTTCATTATGCTTGCGGCTTTCTCGCATCCTACGGCGCATATGAACTGCGCCAGCCTAGGGCCGCGAAGGCTGTTGAGAAGCAAGACATAGGCGGCTTCAAAAAACTTTTCCATTTCCAATCCGTCTTCTTTCGGTATTGCATATAGGCGCGAATAAAGGTCGGTTTCTTCCCAATCTTTTGACTCAAGTTCGTGGACCAGTTTCTTTATGGAATTTCTTTGCCGATCCGTAAGCGAATAAGTTATTGTCGCCTCCGGTACTGTATCGTTTATCCAGTTTGTGACATAAACTAGGCGCCTATCAAGTTCTTCCAGCTCTTCTTTGTTGAGGTCTTTTATGTGTCCCGTGCGCCTGAGTATTTCTTTAACAATTTCCTTGTTTTTTGAGATTCTCATCAGCCTCACAAGAAGATTATACGGCACAGATGCGTGGTTTTCTCTAGGCGCCTTTAGGAAATTAACATATTCGAACAGTCTTTTCTGGTGCTCAAGCTCTTTCGGATTGGCGACCTTTGTCTTGCTGAAATAAACCTTTTCCAGTTCGTCCACTTCATCCATGTAAGCCGGTATTGCATCCGGATCAACGACGCGGCTTGTTGCCAGACGCTTAAGGAATAGCAGGCGCAGACTGGCAGGCGACGCGTATTTCATCCATCTCGCAGGCGTGAAAACATTGCCTGCGCTCTTTGAAATCTTCTTGCCGCTCCGCTCCGTGAAAAGCTCGTAGAAAGAATGAACAGGCGGCTCCCATCCGAGTATCTCGCTGCTAATACGGTCGTTGCAGCGCACACTATCCAATATGTCCTTGCCAAATCCCTCGTAATTTATTTTCAGCGCCGCCCAGCGCGCACCGAATTCTACTTTCCATGGGAGTTTGCCGTCGCGTATTCCGCAGACGCCGTCGTGACCGCATCCCTTTATTTCTATATTTTTGCCATTTGTACTGTTCTTGCCTATGAATGACTGATCGCATTTGTAGTAGATTTTCTCTTCTTTTTCATCAAATCTGTAAACGCGTGTCGTATAAACGCGGCCGCATTCGCTGCAAACTGCGAGGTAAGGCAGCTGCGTGAGGTATTTTTCCTGGCCTGTCACCTCGCGTATTATTTCACCACAGCATTTTGCATTTACGAGGGCGGTTATTATCTGCTTGTCTAGAGTTCCCTTTGCGTATTCCTCGTGCGCTCTCAACAACCTAAAATCTACGCCAAGCCTATCAAACGCATCTGTAAGAAGTTGGCCGATGTGCAGCGCCATGTTTTTATGGCAACCGAAAGGATCGGGTATAGCTGATACTGGCTTGCCGATTTCTTTTTCCATCGATTCCGGGAACCCAGCAGGGACCTTCCTTAGGCCGTCTTTGTCGTCGCTAAATGCAATGAACTCACTCTTGACACCAAGTTCTTTCAGCGCTAGGTTGACAATGAATGATCTTATTCCGTCACCGGCCGAGCCTACGTGAGGTATTCCGGAAGCGCCGAGGCCCATCTCAGTTCGAAAAACAGATACACGGCCGAGCTTTTTTTCACGCTCTATAACTTCCCTAGCTACCTGGTCCGCCCAGAAGACTGACTCCATTTTTTTATCACTTCACAAATTCTACATTCGACATACCTTGAAATTCTTTATCCCCTGTAAGGAACTTCAGACACTTTCTTAATGCAACTATATAACCTATACAATCTGTCATGGACAGTGATCTGTTTTTCATTTTTAGCCTGGCGGCCATTTCTATATCAATTTCAATAAAATCAACTGCGAATTGTTTATACTGACCCAAATAGTAAAATGCTTTCTGCTGCCCATACATCCTGAGTATTGTGTAATACAATTCAAACAAATTAAGTCTGGTTAGAATCACACCACACGCCATGTACGGATCGTAGTTTTTTGAGCCGTTTATAATTTCCAATATTGCATAAGTGTCAAAAAAATAATTTTCTTTACCGGTCATATAGTTCTCTTCTTAGGTCGTCTTTTATTTTTTGGGATGATTTCTTTAATTTCAGTGTGCCGAATGTTTTCTTTAGGACATCATATTTTTTCAGTATAATGAAATTTACTTTTTGCCCGTCCCTGAGCCGCTCTCTTTTGACTATTTCATTCGGTATCAACAAACCGAAAGAATTGCCCCATTTCTTGACCTTCCCCTCCATCTCAGTCATAAAATCACCAGTTATACATTGTATAACTAAATATATAAAGCTTCACCGAATCAAGGCATCGGGTTTATTAACGTTTGCTTTGAATTTATACCAATGAAAAAATCTTATGTCATTGGGTCAATAGTTATTGGAGCGGTTCTTGCCATAGCACTTTCATACATAATTTCCATGGACATAGCTCTGTTTGCCGGCTTTGTTATTGCCGTTGCTGGGATAATGTACGCGGACAGGAAAAAAGTCAAACTCGAAGGCATAATATTCATCAGGCGCACACAAAAGGGCCGCGACTTCATTGACCGCGTTGCACGCGGAGCCAGCGGATTTTGGCGGGCAATTTCCTATGCTGGAATCGGGCTTGCAGTCATTCTAATGATAGGCGGCTCGCTGTTACTGCTGAGCCAGGCCCATGCCATTCTGAGTGGAGCAGAGGGCGGCGTCAAGCTGCTGCTGCCCGGACCTGTAAGTGCGCCAGTGAATGCACCCGGCGTTTTCGTAGTACCATGGTGGATATGGGTGATAGGAATAGCTGTTGTCATAATCCCTCACGAATTCATGCACGGAATAATGTGCCGCATCGACAAGGTAAGGATAAAATCCGTCGGCTGGCTACTGCTTTTAGTGATACCAGGAGCTTTTGTCGAGCCGGACGAGAAGCAGTTGCAGAAAATGAGCAAGACAACAAAGCTGCGTGTTTATGCAGCCGGTTCTTTTGCAAACATGATAGTAGCTGCGATTATTCTGATAATATTTGCGCTTTTCTTTGCAGCAACGGTACAGCCAGCAGGCGTTTTCGTTGGAACCATCCCGGACAGCCCGGCTTACAATGCGAGCGTAAACGGCTCCATAATTTCTATAGCGAGTGCGGATGTAAGGAGCGATGCTGATATTTCCAGGATCCTTTCACAGTATAAGCCGGGCGATACTGTTGAAGTAAAAACAGCTGCCATGCTTGCCAGGGTGCCTTCATTCATACCCGGAAATGTTATACCTGGCGCGGCGGCTGCTATCGACAAGAATGATATCAGATCATACAGTATTACACTGGGAACGCATCCCGAAAGGAACGCAGCGTTCCTTGGCGTAAGTCCTGTCGCAATGGCAGTTTCGATAGGAATAGGGCTGGATACTTATGCAACCATTGCAACATTATTGCTTTGGATGTTCATTTTCTCGTTTGGGATCGGCCTTGTAAACCTGCTTCCAATCAAGCCGCTTGATGGCGGGCTTGTCCTTGAGGAGCTTGTGGGCGGAAGAAAAAGTATTGTCCGTGGCGTTTCCATCTTCATGCTTCTTGTGCTGATTTTCAATCTTGTCGGGCCTCTGTTTCTGGGCGTTTAACGAAACCACATTCAAACTATATTTATATATTTCGATATATATCGAAAGATTTAAATAGTATACTGTATTAATATAGAAAGTTGATTACATGAAGAAAGTAGAGGTGGTCTACAGCTACATACTGGAGCAGGTGCTGGAGAAAAAAAGGCGCACGATGAAACAGTCAGAGATAGCCCAGGCTCTTGATATATCACTAAGCACGGTCAATGCCGCTATGTCGCATCTTAGAAAAATGAATGCAGTGAGGGTAAGGCCCAGGGGTTTCGACGTAGTAGATACGAAGAAAATATTGTATTACTGGGCAAGCGTACGCAACATAGAAAAGGACATAATCTACAGCACGCGCGTAGATGCGGATGTCGGGAATATTGAAAAACGGATGCCTGCCGGAATTGTATACGCAGCCTATAGCGCATACAAGATAAAATTCAGGGATGTTCCGGCGGACTATTCGGAAGTTTACGTGTATGGCGATGCGGAAACGGTGAAGAAGAGGTTCCCGCCATCGAAAAACAAACCGAACCTGTTTGTCCTCGCGCCGGGCCCGCAAAAAATCACAGTTGCCAATATTTTTGTCGACCTGTGGAATACGAAAGAATGGTATGCGAAGGATTTTCTGAATGCGCTGGAGGTAAAAATACATGAAATACCCGTATGAATACAGCAAAGACCGAAGGTCTTTGCGTACGCGAGGAAGTCCTTCCTCGCCGTACTGGCATGACATCCAGACGGAGAAAAGCTGGAAATTGTTGCAGGAAATAAAAGGCAAATTTCCTTTTGTTCTCATAGGAGGCTGGGCTGTTTATCTCTGGACAAGGTCGCAGAAATCCAGGGACATAGACATAATTGTCGACATCAAGACGCTTTCGCTGCTCAGGAAAACCTACGACCTCAGGAAAAACGAAATAATGAGAAAATATGAAATAAAGATGGATGAGATAGATATAGACATTTACGTCGATCATTACTCGCAGCTTGGAATACCTATAGGGGATATTGAGGCGACAAAGATCGAGGGATTCAAAGTGGCGAAGCCGGAGTTCCTGCTCGCGCTCAAGCAGACGGCGGAACTTGCAAGGAAAGAAAGCGAAAAGGGCGAAAAAGACAGGATTGATATCATCGGCATGCTGCTGAAATGCGACATTGATTTCAGGAAATACAGGAAAATCCTCGGGAACAGCCACAGTGAGTTCCTGTCAAGGCTTGTTTCTATTGTCAAGAATTTCAAAGAATCTGAATACTTCGGGCTCAATCCGAGGAAGCTGAAACTGGCCAGGCAAGAGATTTTGAAGAAAATAAAAGTGGCATATAGGATTTGACAGAAGACGAAATACCAATATATGTACTTGGCATAGGTAAAACAAAATTAGATAATGATGAAGCAACACAGGATTCAAGAGAATGAAAAAACTATCGCGTACCTTAGTTTATTCACCGGTTTCAGCGCGAAAAAAGTTGAGATTGTTGGGTGGATAGCGGATCAGATTACTGACGATCCTGAAATAGGTTTTGCCGGTTTCAGCCATAAAGATGGCCTTAGAGAACATTTGAAATGGGCGATAGATGAAATTAATGATATTGGACCAATCGACGAAGATAAAACCAAGATAGCGGTAGAAGAGACTGTTATAGTGAACCCACAAAAGAATCTGGACATGAATTTGTGGGTTCACATATAGCTCACAAGGAAATAATATCTTATAGCTCTGTTGAAATGCTCAAAGAAAAGCAGCGACGTAGACCTATACGTCTATTGACGTATAGGTCAGCTAGGAGTATTGTGGGAACACAATACTCCTCACGTCGCTGCTTTTCACTAGGTTTTCAACAGAGCCTATCTTATTTGTTTCCTTGTAGAGCTATAAGAAATGCTTTTCTGCGGTCAATGCTATAAAACCGGTACATATCTTCGTATTTCCAACATTCAAAACATTCGTAAAAGAAAAAATGGACGGCGTTGCAGGATATAGCTTTTGGAGGAATACAATCCTGGTTTACATAAACCCAGTAGACGGCTGGGACACCGCCCTAAGAAGCACTATATGCCATGAATTTGCCCATGCTGTCGCTCAAAACTATAATAAAATGGAAACCATACTTGACCAGCTTGTTTTCGACGGCGGCGACGGAGTTCATGGCGAACAGGCTGTATGTTTCTACAGGAAGCGGGACAGGGAAATTCTGATACCGGTGACTTCTGGGCACAGGGGCTACGTGTCAAAATCAAAGGGTTACCGGCAAGGGCCATTATAGAAAAACAGGCTGAATTTGTCAAATAGGATCAAAATTTATTGCAGTTGTTTAGCCGGTGTAATTTACAATGTTTAACAACAAACTGGCTGCCATTGTGCATGATACAACGCTGTTTATGCTTAAGGGTTCTGTATAGCGCCCGTTGCATATCGCCAGGGTTGAATTCCTGCCGCACGTTATTATTGTCTTGTCTATTTCAGGCGAATAATAATATTTCGTGCCTGTGGGCAGGGTCTCATTGTACGAATATATTATTTTTGCATCGGGAAAGTATTTCGGGATATTGTACTCCGAATTTTTCGTGTGGAATTCGGCCCATAGCATGCCAAGACGCTCTTCCCTGCTCGATGTGCCTTGCGGCTGCTGCGCATAGAAATAAAGGGCTGCGGCGATTGCGATAATGGCGATGGCCCAGGGCACTACATTTTTTTGATTATTCCGCCTTTTCGTTTTTATCATTTTATATAATAGTTTCTGCCTGTTTAAAAATACATGCAACCTTTATTAGCTGCATATTACAATTAAATTACATGGGCGATATCAGGACAGCGATACGGGAAGTAAAGAAAGAAAACAGGAAAAAATACGCTTTTCTCATCATTGTCATTTTGATAGTGGGCGGCACGCTCTGGCTGCGCGGACCTGTCAGCACGGAAGTCATTACATACACAAATCCCAACAGGCTATCCTATGACCTGCCTGTGCTAGGCCAGCCAAACCTTATACTGACACAGGGGAAATTAGCTCCCGCAAGGTGCGAGGGCGATGGTGCAATACAATGTACCGAGCCTATTGTTCTGTCTTTTTTCGTTCAGAATACCGACTCTGGAATAGGGCGGTACGAGTATACGTTTCATATGAGATTGAAAAACAATGGCGATGCCGCGTCTGGTATAATTCCTTCCCTGACCGTTGAAAACACGCAGTGCGTCTTCACCGGCAAACCTTTCAACCTTGAGAAGGGCGCGACCAGCAATCGCGTGGACTTTTTGTGCCTGGCAAGAGAGCCACTTCGGATTTCATCAGCCACTCTGGAAATAAGCCATTCTGGCGGGATGAGGGCCACATACAGTATAGTGCTGCAATAGAGGACTCTGAATAGTATATGTTTTGTTCAAAGCCCTTATTGTGAACTTTGACAAATTAAGGGATATATAGCTGACCAACTTAATATTCAATATTTTACACAAGTTGGTCACATATGCTCGAAGAACAGAGTTCTTCGGCATGCCAGAAAGCTTCGCTTTCTGAGCATAGTGAACCAAGTTATAGCACCCTGTTTCTTTGCTTGGTTAACTATAATCAAAGTTCTTAATTGCAGTTTATTGTCTATTTTTAACCACTTTAAAGTAATATAAATACCAAACCTTTATATGCCGCTAAAAACAAATACTTTCTACGGTATAACATAACATAGGCTAAGACGTGGTTTCGAATGGTGTACGATGGTGGCTTGTTTGACGGAAAAGGAGGCAGAATAGCCAGACCTAGCGATGCAGAAGTTGCCAGATATGCAAATAATGTCTACAATAGGGACGGCATCAACAGAAGAGGTTTTTTGAAATACGCATTCGGAGCGGCACTAGCAGCATCGGCAGGAGGTTGCGATAAATCTCCTACAGGACCAGATCCGATTCCTATAGGCTCAAAATACAGCATTACCGGCAATGTAACAGGCACGTTTGGCGGACAGCTGCTGATGCCTTACAGAATAAGCGCTGGTCCAAAATCTTACGATTCTGCCGATGGAAATTTCAGGCTTGAAAATGTCGATTCTGGCGTATATAATTTAATAGCGGAAGACGGTGCTGTACAAATAAGACGCGTGCGCAGCGGCGTTAATGTCGGCAGGAATATGAATTTAGATCTAGATGCGATAGAAGCTGGATATAGCTTTGACATA
>CAYJUT010000032.1:0-7980 GCA_964373415.1 uncultured archaeon
GAAGAATTGCAGAAGCACAAATGCAGTCGTCCACGTCCACGGGCCGAAGATGAAATTGAATGTATTTCCAAGCACGTTCTGTCCAAACGCGCCGAATGTTTCCGTGCCTCTGGAAAGAATTCCAAGACCACGTAAAAGTGTGTGTCCGATTGTCCGGCCCCTTGATGAGAAATCTTCTGCAAGTGTAACGGCATAGGCCTGCAAATCTCTTTCCAATTCTGCCTCGTCTGGAGAGTTCATAGCCATCCTGTAGCGCCGGGCGAGTTCTATTGACACGCTCTGCGCTTTTCCAAGAAGATAATTTTGCAGATGAGCAGACGCTGCTTCAAAATCGCGCTTGTAATCCTCGAAAAACTTCTCCCTTGAATTAAGATATGTCTGAAGAGCATCTCTAGCCTCGTTCAATGCGACATTTTCTGCAAGACCGCCTTCTGCGCGTTCACGTCTTACGTCATCGGCCATATTTATGAGGTCCATGTTGGTACGTCTTGCGTTTCTCTCGATAATGTTATGACGTCCCTCTTGGCGTATCAATCTTCGGAGATCGTTTCTTGCTCTGCGTGCCCTTGTTTCCAATTCTTTCAGTTCACGCGCACGTCTTCTATATTCTTCGCGAAGCGTCTTAGGGCCCCTTATAAAAATTCTAGTATATTCTGCTTTAGCGTACCTATTCAGAATTCTTTTGCCTTTGTTTGCAGCAGCCAGAACCAAAGTATTCCTCTTCAAATCTTTACGCGTCTCTGTGTCACGGACTATTCTGCCCTTAACGCCAGACAAACCCAAAGCGCCCAAGGCAGTATTCTTCGCCGCAGATGCGAGTCCTCCCGGACCGCTGCTGTTGAATCTTTTTACATCACCAGAAAGAGTGCCCGGATATGAACCCGCTTGATTCGGACTACGAATGCCAGGCCTGTTACGATTGAATTGCATTGTCCCCTCATCAACGGTGTAGTAAGCAACTATCCTTACTCTACCTTTCACATTTATTGATAAAACTTTATTCCAGTGAGTTGTTACGCCTCTCTGCACCGATCTTACATAGCGATCTGCCTTTCCAATAGCTGAATCTTCGGCCATTATATCATATACGAAACTATTATCTATCGGCTCAAGGTTTGTTATTTCCCATCTTAGAAACTTGGCTTTTTTATCGGCAATGCCGTCATTACTACGAATGTTAATGTCTACATCTTCAGCGGCGGTGAACCTGAACCAACCATCATGATCGTGCGGCAGTTCTGCATTCAGTTCAAAATATGTATATGTATTCCTGTCTACTATGCCACCATGTCCGCGGTCGGACCTTATAAGATTCGGATCGTCAAGATTCACCCAATTGTGAACTCCAAAATTATTAGCTGCCTCACCACGCCTTCTCATCTCGTTTATCGTGTTCAGGCTGGCAAGATAGCTTGTATATCGCCTTATGCTGAATGGTGTGGTTCCATTTGTTGCTAATCCATTCAGGCGCCACTCATCAAGATATATCCAATATAGTTCTGGCACAGCCCGTGAAGCCGGGTCATAAATTTTGAATATCATCCTTTCTGCAAGAATTTCATCAGGAATGTCTTCTTCGCTGAGCATTCTTCTTGCGATATCATATGCCTCACGCCTAGTCGGGTCTATAGTACCAGAAGGTCTAGATGCCTCAATCCTTGGAAAGATTTCTAACTGAAACCGAGCAATAGCCCTCATCGCTTTTTGAATCAAGGCTGCGGAAGTGAAATCTGCAGTTTCCTTGAGTCCCAAAATTTCCCTTATCTCGTCTGCTTTTATGCTTGACAATGCTTGCATTGCAATGCGTTTCTCAACATGGACGTGTACTTCTTGCATCGGATGAGAATCGACTATTACCTTAATTGATTTTTTTGACGTTGTTGTAGTAGATGTAGAACTCGCTGTGGGGGTCGAATTACGTTGCGGGGGTGCTCCGGTACCACCCTGCTGTCCGCCGCCTGTTCCTGGTGAGCCTCCACCACCTGATGGAGGTGGATTTGTTGGAGGACTACTTGCACGTCTTCTTGTGGTTCCTGTGCCTGTACTGGTATTCCAGTGTGTCAGTATATTTTGTGCCCCACGTCTTTCCTGGAGTCTTTTCTCACCCATTATTTCTATCTGTTTTTCCGAGCCCCTTCTCCTTTTTAGAACTCCAAGTGCCATCAATGCTGCTTCTTCTATCCTATCGATAGGCTCATTATCAACTGGTTC
This sequence comes from uncultured archaeon, assembly GCA_964373415.1. Lineage (GTDB taxonomy): Archaea > Aenigmatarchaeota > Aenigmatarchaeia > GW2011-AR5 > GW2011-AR5 > GW2011-AR5. The sequence continues at coordinate 2,212 of CAYJUT010000032.1, forward strand.
TTTAGCTAGAGCTATTTTTATTGTTTCATACTCTTCATTGTCCCTGTATCTGCCAGGATTTTTTAGTATGGTTTCTATTTTATCTAAGAATTTGTATCGTTTCTTCAATTCCATGTCATTCCATTCTTCGTCTGTAAATCCAAACCCTTTCCGTATCAATCGAAGGGCTTCCAGACCTTTTCTAAATTCTTCTGAGCCTTCCTGAGAAGTAACTGACCAGTATCTACCGACTTCCTTCCTACGCACCTGGTCGGCCTTTTTTATCAATTCCCGCGCCTTTTTTTCCTGTGTCCAGTATTTTGAAACCAGTTTATCCGCATAAATTTCGGCTTTTCTTGCCGATATACCTATTTTTACCAGTTCAATTTTAGAATACTCCTTTGCCTCCTGAATATTTTCAAATTCCAGAATCTCAGTCTTAAGCGTATTTACAACGTCTTTTAGTCTGTCTTTATCAACCATCTAAGTACATCTCACATAAATATATCTAACTATTGCCGGGTTCTCTGAGTAATCTTATCGTAATGGCCCAATAAAAAGATTTTAATAATAGCTTATGCCTCATTCAGAATACGCTCGAATTCCGAATCCAAATCGTCTTCCCCGCTAGCCAATGCATCGTTGAAAGCTTCATCCGTATCTTCATCCTCATTCAATATATTATCAAATACGCTATCCAGTTCGTCTTCATTTCCTTCATGTGTAGGCTTCAAAACAGTATGTGGCTTGCCGCCTTCTGCCCTTTTGACATCTTCAGGGCTTATATCATGGAATTTGCCGGGATTTATTCTTATTATTTCCTCATATGAAAGATGCCAAAAATTTGCTGCGTTAATAACTGCGGCTATCTTCTCCTCCTTTGTGCCAGATTCAACGTAGGGCTCGGCTGCGCCGAACACGAATCCCCTATACCTTGTTTCCGGGTTGAAATCATGTGTTATCGAGCCTGTCTTATTAGAATAAATGTCGTTATTGTTTTTGTTGGAATTTAGTGATTCTTTTATTCTTTGCATATAAATTTGAAAATTTCCTGTATTATAATCATTCCCTCTTATCTGGATGTAGTAATCTACCCACCAATTCATGAAGTTTGCGTTTTCAAAAAACATATTAGAGAGATTTTCAGCTTGTCTTGTTATTGAGCTCCTCGAGTGATGTAAGTGTCTGCACCACTCATCATGAATGAAATCCATTTTCATACCTAAAATCTTTAGACGTATCTGGTATTCTATGTCCTCGAAATTTACTCCTGATATGGCTTGTGAAAATCCGCCTATTTCTAGGAGTCTATCCCTATTTACTATATTTACCATGCCTGGCATTCCTTCAAGATAAGACAAATTAGTACTATACGCTTCATGAGCTACTACTGCTCTTTTCATCGTAGTCTCTAAATAAGACTGGTCATTTCCCTTAGGATCTTGATACATAATATATTCTGGTTGAGCAAAATCACATTTCCTAAGTATATTTATTGATCGTTGAGGGAAGCCAGCAGGAAAAAGCACATCGCTATCTGGAAATACTAAAGCAAAAAATCCTTTTGCCCGTTGCGCTCCTCTATTAAAAAGATAATTTTTCGGAAATCTTACTTCTTTACCGACATGGCATGCAACGAAATCAATTATATTTTCTAAGCCGTAAAATTTTCCGCTTTTTATTAAAAGTTCTACCTGACTGGGATTTCCCTGACAGATCGATTCACTTATGAAAATTTTGTCTGCGCCGGATTCCGCGGCAGATCTAATCGAAACTACCAAATTTCTTCCTCGCTCATTAAGACCGTCATGTGTGCCTGTCTGAAAAACAGGTCCTCCATGAGCATAAACAAAAGCCAATTTTTTTGCCACTATGTCACCATTCTTTTCTGCCGTATAGTAATCTATTATAACTGGTAATAAAATCAATTACTATGCCCAAACCTCTAGTAACTATAATGATGCCAACAAGAAACAGGGGGCATTTTATTCTGGATGCTATACAGAGTTTGCTTAATCAGTCTTATACAAATTGGGAATTAATAATACTGGACGATAACTCTGAAGATGATACGGAAGAAATCGTAAAATTAGTATCCGATTTTGACAATAGAATAAGGTATATTAAATCTAAATCAAATAATATTTTGGGACGTATCAAAGCAAGAAATAGGATACTTGAATTATCAAGAGGTGAACTAGTAGGACATTTGGATGATGATGATTTTTTAAGATATGATGCAATAGAAAAAATTGTGACAGAATTCGTCAGCAATACTAATCTTGCACTTGTATATTCGGATTTTATAGAAGTTGACGAAGATAAAAATATAATAAGAGAAGATGTCGGAATAGATTTTGATAAAGGTAAACTTCCATGGCTCGGGTTTAGGCATTTCACAATTTACAAGAAGTCTATTGCACTGAAATTTGGGGGTTTTAACGAAAACGTTTGGTGCGAAGATGGTGATTTATTCATGCAGATAGCGAGAGAATTTGAATGTAGAAGGGTGCCAGAATTCCTTTATTTTTACAGGTCTCATGCTACAAATTTTGGCCGTATAAAGCCCAGTTGCAAAGAATGTAACAAGCAAAATGTATGTAACTTTTTCAGAATATGGACAGAAGAATGTCAAAGACTTGAAATAAAAATTTCAGATTAGTTATATTTCATTTGGGCCAATTCTTTTCCCATTTCTACCATTTAATGGAATATTAAGACGTTGATGTTCTCTTAGAATTGTTTCAAAATGAGGCTTAACATTTCTTTCTTGCTCTTCGCCTGTTGAAAGCGACATGGCTAACTGTGCATAATCCAGAGCACGTGTCAAATAATTTGGACTATTTGTTTTACAAAACATTCTATAATTAGCCACTGCGGCGAAAACTCTTGTACCGACTGGTCGATCCTTATCCTTGTTAACGAAAGATTCGACTGCTTGTATTGCATCTTTACTTGGCTCACTTCTCACGGCTAGTTCCTCGATTCTTTCACGCTGTTTATCAAATTCCATAGTAGTCCTATAAAGTTCCATTTCTCTGTATATGGAATCTCTATGAGGTTTAACTCCAATTTCTCTTTCTGCTTGTTCGGCCATGTCGTATGCTGCATCAATCAATCTTTGAGCCTCAATTAGATAGTCAAAATTCTGAGTCGTGTGAAACATTTTATAATTAGCAACTGCTGCAAAAACATTGGCACCTACTGGCTGGTCTTTATCCCTTCTTGACAATCTATTTGCTTTTCTTACAACACGTTTATCGGGATCTCCGGCTACCTGTGTCTCCACGGCTCTACGATATTGCTCTAACCCGTCTTTTCTAACAAAATAACTAACTTCTCCAAATAAATCTCTGACATATATTCCTATTCGGCTAGGACCTTTTTTTGCGTATTGAGATTTAAGTCTTGAAAGTTGAAAATCCCTTTCGTCTCCCATCTTAATCACCAAGCAAAACTAAGGTACTTCAGAAAATGTTCTGTCAGGTATTAAATCTTGTGCCGTTTTTCTTGCAGTCCATCCACCACCCGTCGGCTCTACAGCCGTTTGGTTTGTTGGGGTTATTGCAGGGTAGTGAAATTCAGGAGTACCACGTTGACGTATGATTCCAAACCAATTCATATAAGGTTCTGGATTTCTGCATGTTGCCTTTCCGCAGTATTCTTGGATTGGTGTATTTCTATCTGCTGCGAAATCGTGTCTATAAAGATTTCTATAAAAATGCCAGACAATTTGACCGCTAGTATCTGTGTTTTGTATCTCTTCGTAACCAGCGTCTCGAAGTTCTCTTCTAAGCTGTCTTAGAGTTGGTATTCTTGAAAACAATGGCATTTGTTATCACTTTCTAGTAACTAGAATAGATAAGTACTTAAAGTTTTTTACTACTCTTAAGTAGCTTATATAATATAGACAGAACTAGAACTCTTTCCCAAACTCTCCCCTCATGACGCTCGTTGCTTGGCAGACCGTCCACATGAGTAAGCAGCTTTTTAATTCTGCAGTCATAGTCTAATGGCATGAAGCCCAAAACATCCGAAAAGATTTTGAGGAGATTTCATATATTATCACTGCACCATATAGACACATCCATAATCCTAGAACCTGAGAAAACTGAAGATGGCAGGTATTGCAGGCGGTATTTGCATCTTGTAGGAAACCGGTATAGAGCTGCAATCTCTTTTCCTGTAATGAGCGAATTTTTATTGGCGATAACCAAAATGAAAAATGCCCGGGATCGGTATGACTTATTGGATATTTTCACAGACCTGATAAATGTGAAGAGAATTATTTTCTATGCGCCGAAAGACATTGGAGAACTGCTCACAAAAATCAGGGATTTTGACAAACGGATAGAACCTACAGACAGAGAAATAGTGGCATGCGGAATCGAACATGGCTACGATACTATAGTGACCCTGGATAAAGAGCTGATTCACAACGAAAAACTGGAAAGTGAGCTGGGTATTAAAATAAGGCATCCAAAAGAATTATTGTAGCTCCCTCATGGCTTTTTCATACGCAGCTTTGGCCCTTTCAAAAACACCACGTCTGTCCAGCCTTTTATACATTTTATCGAGTTTTTTTTCATCTTTTGACATGTTCATCGTATGTATAATTAGTACCGTAATCTTAAATGCTTTTTAGAACTCTTTGCCGAACTCTTTCCTTATCAAATATACCTGGCGCTCGTGAGAAGGCAGCCGGTTTAGGTGCGTCATTATTTAACGTCATTGAGAAATTTTGATTTGAGCCCTGAAATGATCTTTTCGATATCTTTCATATTGACCTCCGTAGAGGCCTTGTCTATCTGCTTTCCGTAATAATTTATGTTATTTCTGATTTTTCTGAATCTGTCAAATTTGTTCGCTATAGAATTTTCTCCGATTTCTTTAAGGAAATGTGTAAATGCCTCGTGCGAATACACTTTATAGCCTTGTTTAGCTGCGATGGCCTCTACTATTTCTCTCAATGCCTCATAGTATGTCGTCATTATCGTTGACGCGCTAGTTTCTGTTAGGTCCAATTCTTTGATTACTTCGATGTGCACGTCTGACATTTTGACCAGAGATTTTGCCAGCTGCATGTCGGGTGTTGATTTTCTCGCCTTCTGCTGGTCCAAAAAATCCTGGAAACTCATCTGAAAACCTCAAAAAACCCGCTTAACTTTATCCCATTGAGTACATTATTCAATAGCTCCTTATTTTTGACTTTCATTCTTTCCATTTCCTTTCTACAATGGCGAAAAACCTGGATCTCTGTTTCTAATTTTATCTCAAAACTTTTCAGGTCGAGTTTTTCTCCCGATTCTGACAGGATGAAAAGGTCAATATCGCTATCCTTCCTGTTCTCGCCTTTTGCATAAGAGCCGAATAGCATTATAGCTTCCGGATAATTCAGCTCCTTTTCTATGAACCCTATGACCCCCGAATCCCTTATTTTTTGGGTATTGCTGCAAATTTTCATGTCCCTAAACTCCTGGCTTTCCAAATCAGCGGAGAACAGGATAAAGTTTCTTGACTTTTCCATTTTAAGCAAGTGAGCTTTTACGGCATTGTTAAGGTATTTTGAGGCTGTAGACGGGCTCATCTTTACGAGCCTCGCCACTTCCCTGACATTGAACTTGCGGTACGAGTCCTCTACGAATAATTCCATTATATTGTCTATATTCTTGGACATGTGTCTAATTATATGGACATATGTTTAAATAGCTTAGTAATCCTTGCCGATTAAAACATGTACATTGTGATGTACATCAAATCGTTGGTAATTATAGCCCACGACTAACTCGA
>CAYJUT010000033.1:0-7956 GCA_964373415.1 uncultured archaeon
GTAATACAAGAAAGAACGAAGTTCTTTCTGTACAGGAAGAATTTTTAATTCTTCCTTGTATCCTATTTATTTCCTTGTAGAACTATAGTCGACAGGTCTCTATAAGAGCATTTCTTTTCGTGCAAAAGAATAAAAGTTCTTTTGACGACTTAGATTGAACTAGATTCAATCTCAAGTCAAAACCTCTTCTAGAAATACCGTATCGGTGTTTGAAATGATAGCAACTGTCAAAATACCTGAAGAAAGATTACCTGTTCTCATAGGAACTAAGGGCTCCACGAAAAGGAAAATTGAAAAAAACACTAAGACCAAGGTTTCAGTTGCTGCCGATGATATCACGATAAAAGGCGATTCAATAAATGTTCTTGATGCCGAAAATATCGTGAAGGCTGTGGGAAGGGGCTTCTCGCCTGAAAACGCAATGCTATTGCTGGATGAAGAAAATACGTTGTCAATAACAGATCTTCCAAAGAGCGAAGCTGCACAGAAGAGAATAAAATCAAGACTGATAGGCACCAATGGCAAGTCAAGACGAAATATAGAACGTCTGACAGGTGTCCATATTTCTGTATATGGCAAAACCGTATCAATCATAGGCAAATACGGCAACGTTGATCTCGCTGGACAGGCCATTAATAAACTTATAAAAGGTGTGCCGCACAGATTTGTATACGAATTTCTGGAGACAAAACAAAATGAGCGAACGTAAGAAGGCGGAAGATTTTGCAAAGGAGCAGAAAGAGATAAGCGTAAGTGAATTCTTCGAGAAGAACAAACATCTGCTAGGTTTTGATAATCCTACTAAATCTTTACTGATGGCGGTGAAAGAAGCTGTCGATAATGGTCTGGACGCATGTGAAGAGGCTGGCATACTTCCTGATATCACTGTTAAGATAAAACAGGTTGATGAAAACACGTATACCGTAGCTGTAACGGACAACGGTCCTGGGATAGTGAAAGAGAACGTGCCGCGAGTATTCGGCAAGCTTCTCTACGGATCAAAGTTTCACCGGCTTCTGCAAGGCCGGGGACAGCAGGGAATAGGCATAAGCAGCGTGACCCTTTATGCCCAGCTTACTACTGGGGTTCCGACAAAGGTCTGGTCGAAAATAGAGAACAAGAAAAAAACTTATTATTGTGAATTACATCTGAACACGGCAAAAAATGAGCCTGACATCATCAAAGAGGAGGAAATTGACAAAGACGTCGTAGGCGAACATGGCGTAAAGGTCGAGATGGAGATACATGGTCGCTATAGAAAGACGGTTGAGGATTATCTAAAACAGACATCCATATCAAACCCCTTTGCTAAAATCGTTTATACTGCGCCGGACGGAACAAAAACTACTTTTCCTCGCTCTCTAAATGATTTGCCGAGACCGCCAAAAAGGATGAAACCACACCCTCACGGAATGGAATTTGGAATACTTCAACGGCTTCTTCAAAATACAAGCTCGCGCACGCTGTTATCTTTTCTGACAAACGAATTCTCTTCTGTAGGCCAGCAAAGTGCGAAGGAAATTTGCAAGATTGCCAAGCTGGCGGAGGATACGAAACCGGGCGAGCTTGATAGGTCGGGAATAGAAAAACTGATCAAGGGCATGCAGAATGCCAAAATACAAAGGCCGCCTACAGATTGTTTATCACCTATAGGTTCGGCCGAGCTCGAGAAGAGTCTCAAAAAAGAATATCCAGATGCGGAATTTGTTACGTCAATAACAAGGGACCCAGAAGTGTACAGAGGTTTTCCTTTCCTTATAGAAGTTGGTATAATTTACGGGTTTGAACAAGAAACAAAAAAGAAAAATGACAACGATGAAGACAGGAAAGAAGATACTATAGAACTTATAAGATTTGCAAACAGGGTTCCGTTGCTTTATCAGCAAAGTGCCTGTGCATTAACCGAGGCTGTCAAAGACGTAGATTGGCGCCGATATAATCTTCAGCAGTCAGGCAACAACCTTCCATCAGGGCCCATGAAACTTATCATACATATGTGCTCTGTATGGGTGCCTTTCATGTCAGAAAGTAAAGAAGCTGTTGCTAGTTATCCAGAAATAATCAAGGAAACGAAGCTGGGAATACAGGACGCAGGCCGGAAGCTGGCGTCGTTCCTGAGCGGCAAGAGGCGTGCCGGCGAGCAGAAAAGACGGCTAAAGATGTTTGATCGCTATGCAGGAGAAGTATCAAATGCGCTCGCAATACTCACAGGAAAGAATGAGAAGGATATAGAAAAGAAGCTTAGAGCATTGGTAGAAAGTCGGATCCATGTAAAGGAAGAATTTGATGAAACACCGGAAAAAGAAGGTAAAAAGGAGTCGGATAACAAATCACCCGAAGATAAAAACATTGAGAAAGAAACTAAGAACACAAGAGATGTGGACGGTAAGCCAAAAAAATAATCAGAGTGTGATAGTATGACTAAGAATGTTAAAAATGAACTCGAAAAACTCGGCGATAAGCTTGTACGGGACATAGAAAAGAAAGAAAATCCGAGCATAGAAATACCTATACGTGCCTTATCCAATGTTGTATTTGATAAAAAATTAGGCCAGCTTACGCTGGGGAACAAAACGGCCAAAAGATATTATTTTAATGTGGCTCACGCAAAAAAATTCATGCAAACTGCTATGGTCGCATCATTTTCAAAACAATTGATAGATCAGAACATACATGCAAGTATAAGAGATATGTTTTATAATCTCAAACGTACGTTGCCAGACAGTGATGAGAATACGTTTGACGAACAAAATGAGTCAGACCCCATAATAGTCGATCTTGAGGTTGCGACAGATGTACTCCGCGAACAACTGCACCTTACAACCGACAGGAAAGGGATAGTCGCAGGGAATGTTATAATACAGGACAGGGGTGACAACATAGACTGGTCCAAACTTGGCAGCGGAGGTTGGTCGATACCGTCTACGGTTGATGAAATAACATTCAAGAAGGTGGAAGCAGAATTTGTGCTTGTTGTAGAGAAGAATGCAGGCTTCGAGAGGCTGCATGAAGATAAGTTCTGGCAGAAGCACAAGTGCATATTGATCGGTACAGGAGGCCAGCCAAGTAGAGGTACGCGGCTGTTGATACAAAGATTAAACAATGAACACAAGCTTCCTGTCTACGTATTTTGCGACGCGGATGCGTATGGTGCTTATATTTATTCTGTGATAAAATCCGGCTCAATAAGCCTGGCACACGTCTCGGACAGGATATCAACCCCGGATGCAAAATTCATCGGCCTTACAATAAGCGATGTATACGAATATGATTTAAAGAAAGCGACAATCAAGGCGAAGGATGTAGACATTAAAAGAGCAAAAGAGATGCTGAATTACGAATGGTTCAAGAAAAACCCGAGATGGCAGAAAGAACTCAACCTGATGATAGAAAAGGGCATCAAAGCAGAAATCGAAGCCCTCTCGCATAAAGGTCTCAAGTTCATGTCCGAGGTTTATTTGCCAGATAAATTGAAGAAGAAAGATTTCCTGGACTAATTTTTGATTATTTTTACTTTACCATTCTTGAATAAAGCTGCCTGATTTTCGCGGATTTTTATATATTTGTAATTGGTTTTTTCCAAACCCTGCATGACTTGTTTGTATGACTTGAGATATTTTTTATTCCCGAAATGAGGCAGTGATATAAAATCTACTAACCCAAGTCCTCTGAAAGACTTAAGTTTTGCTTTAGAGGGGTCGTCAAGGAATCTTATAGGTCGTATATCTGGGCCTGCAACTACGGCTCCGGCACTTGAGCCTACATATGTTACATTCTTCTCAACGAGCTTCTTTACTATTCTTCCGAATCCGCTTTCCTGTATTTTCTGAAGCAAATAGAAACTGTTGCCACCAGCCATAAAAATAACATCAAAATTTTCGAATTCTTTTAGAGAAACCTTTCTTTTGATGTCTATTTCTGTCAGAATGAAGCCCTTTTTGGCTAATTTCATTTTATCTTCTTTGATCCACCACTTGTCTTTGTAAGTATCCGCCGCCGTTGGAATGAATGCCAAATTTCCACCTTTCACAACTTTTTCAATGAGACTAGAAGCATCAGAAGCTAGTAATAAAGTAGCCATGTTCTTACGTAATCATTATCTTTTAAATATTATAGAAAATGTTATTTCTTGATGCCCCTGTAGCTCAGTAGGTAGAGCACTTGACTGTTAATCAAGGGGTCGCAGGTTCGAGCCCTGCCGGGGGCGCTCAAGTAAGAAGAAAAGCATTCTTTTTACTTACTAGGGCCGGTAGCTCAACCTGGGTAAGCTTTCCAGAAAGCTTAAGCAAAGCGGAAAGTTTCAGGATAGAGCACACGGCTGAAGACAGCCGTAAGATACCGTGGAGCATGACACTTGAGGGTGTTACGCCGGGACTGTTGTGGGTTCAAATCCCACCCGGCCCATTATTTTTCAATGCATTTGAGTATTTTTCTATTTTTCTTTGTAAAAGTTCTTTTTTAAGTTTCCCTTTACTTTTGCCTTTTGTAATTAAACTATATTCAAAATTTATAACTTTTGAAAATTTTCTTATGTTATCCGAGTTATTTGTTATATTTATAACAAAACTTCCATTATAGGAGTTTTTCCATTTAGTGCATTCGATACCCAATTTTCTGTGAACATATATTAGGTCGTCTATCATATTTTCCCACATCAAAGCACCGTGAATTCTTAAACGACCTGTTGTAATGCATCCTTCATCATCCCAAAAGGCTTTGATAAATTGAATAGTTGCCTTTTTATTTGTCTTAATTTCTATTGGCATTTTAACTGATTTACTAGTAGAAAAATTTCCAAAATTACTAATCAAATTTTTAATTAAGTCCTTTGATGAAAATTCAATTTGGTAAGCTCTGTTGAAATGCTCAAAGAAAAGCAGCGACGTAGACCTATACGTCTATTGACGTATAGGTCAGCTAGGAGTATTGTGGGAACACAATACTCCTCACGTCGCTGCTTTTCACTAGGTTTTCAACAGAGCCATTTGGTAATAATTTCCATTTTGTCCATTATAATGTCTAATTTTTTGTTGCTTTAACTTGAATATTAATGTAACTAGTTTGGCAAAATATAGATGCCCCAATATCCTAGCTGTTTCTGGTGTAACTTCCATACGACACATGTAAACTTTATATTTATAGAGTTTTAAACTATTTAAATTTATTTATTCTATAGAATATAATGTCACGGAAAAAAGGATTTAACAAATCTAGATACGAAGAAGAAATAATGAATATTTTAAGAAAACATCCATTTATGTCTACATCCGAAATTTGTGATAAACTTAATATGGGTTATGAAACTTGTTTAAAATACATAAGAAATCTCCATGAAAAAGACAAAGTCAAGCTCCGTTCTATAGGGAATAGGCAATTTTGGTATATTTGACTCCCACAAACTATAAAATACTCCTGAGTACATTATAGTAAAATGAGTTATAATTTCTCACCAAAAACCACTGACGAGAAAGCACGCTCTTTCTTAAACAAAAGGGGCAAACAGATCGGCATAGCGATTATTGTTGTTTTCCTAGTAAGCGTATTCTATTATACCGGGACAACTCTCACTACGTATGCGACTTACAACAATGATCTTGAACAAGACTTACAAAGTGCAAAAAGCGGTCTTGCCGGCGCACAGTCAGAAATACAAACATATAAATCATCCTTAGAGACATCGAACAACCAGCTGCGGACGTGCAATAGCAATCTCGAATTGTCAAAGACTTCGCTCAGTAGTTGCTCAAAGGAGAAAAGCGATTTGACTGATGAAGTAAAGGTTTACAAAACTGCTGTTGAAACCTGCGAAAGCAAAATATCCTCGTCAGGCGACTCATTCAAGCAACTTGCAAAAAATTCTGTGAAGTTCATATGCTGCAGTTACGGTGATGTACAAAACGGCGGTACGCGAAACTGGGATGTAGTTGGTAATTCAATAATCTGCTCCGGTAACTATACAGTGAACTGCTCAAACGGCGAAACAAACTACTAATCAAAAACAGATACAGTCTCATACCCTCTGGTTAGCCTTTTATTCTTATTTCCCTATTATAGAAGCGGAGATGAGGGGATTATCCATCCATACCTTATTCTCTGGTGATTTGCATGTCAAAGAAGCGCAACAAAGACCAAAATATAGAACGGGACGATGACTTTAATAACAAGGAGTATGTAGAGCCGGAGCCAGTAAAGGTAGTAGTCGACACGACGCTTGAGGAGGACAAGGTAATAGCAGTAGAGAACTCTGAGCATGTATACGAACCAGGCTATTATGGAAAACAATTGGGTGGCAGGCTTGAGTTAGCACTAGTTGAAGCGGTTTTGCTATTGAAGCGCGGAAGAATAAGGGTTTTTTCCCAAGGCAAACAGATAGATTTCAAAGTGCTTTATGAGCATGCTGCGTCATTAGATAAAAGATTTACGCATAAGTACCGCGTTTATGAAGACCTTCGAGAGAGGGGATTGCTTGTAAGGACAGGGTTCAAGTTCGGCTGTGACTTCCGTGTGTATGAAAGGGGCGTCCAGCTCAAAAAGGGTCCGAAGTCTGCGAAAGAGCATACAAAATGGATAGTTTTCTCTGTGCCGGAAGATTTTACCATGTCATTCGCAGAATTGTCAAGAAGTGTGAGGCTTGCCCACAATATCCGCGCAAGGATGCTATGGGCAGTTGTTGATAATGAGGCCGATACGACCTATTACGCAATAACACGCCATAAACCTTAATAGAAAAAGAAAAGCATAAGTAATAAAAAACATTGTATGTAGTTGACAGGAATATGCTAGTAAAAGATGTAATGTCAAAGAACATGGTTTCTATAGGGCCTGACGAGCACATAAGCCAGGCATTTGCGAAAATGGAAAAAAATAGAATACATCAGCTACTTGTGATGAGTAATTCAAACCTATATGGCATGCTTGAATTGAAGAAAATAGTATCCAGAGATATCGATATCTCAAGCGCCAAGGTAGAAAACTTCGCGACCAATGCGCCGCATATAGATTCCAATGCAAGCATAGAAAGCGCTGCGCAGCTTCTATTAACCTCGGCCGTGCGTGCCATACCTGTAACGGAAGCTGGCAGTGTTGTTGGCGTTTTATCGGAATCCGATCTTATCAAAGTGGCAAAGCAATTTGTGAAAGGTCTTAATCAAAGTGTGAAGGACATAATTACGCATGCCGAATGTTTGGACAAAAACGGGAATTTTGGAAGTGTAAAGAGCCTGTTTTTTGATAAAAATGTATCTAGAGTGCCCATAATAGAAGGTGAAAAAGTTCTTGGTGTGGTAAGCACTTTTGAAATGATCAAAGTACTGAAAAGCGGAAAATCTCTAGAAGCACGCGGTGGCAAACTACAGGAAAGGGGAGTGACAGAAAAAATGCGCCTTGTAGAAACATCGGTAACAGCTATAATGAGACCGGCCGTTGTATTATCAGGAGAAAAAACGATAAGCGAAGCTATAGATCTATTGAAGTCAAATGAGGAAATTGTTGTTAGATATGATGGTGGTTTTGGTATAGTAACGCCAAAAGACATAATTGAATTGTTTGCGACAGTGCCCAAGAAAGAGGTTTATGTCCAGATAACTGGCATGCATGACGAGTCGATAGAGTTCAAAGTAAAGATGGATATAGCAGTTACCGAGTTCGTAAACAAGATGGCAAAAATTGTAAGACGTGTGGAATATCTTGTCGTCCATGTTGAACAAATGCACAAGCAAGGGAACAAAAGTAAATACTCAATAAGGGTGCGATTCAAGTCGCCAGAAGGGTTTTTTGTTGCTCATGCGTGGGGTTGGAGGCCACTAGATGTTATACAGGAAGTTTTCAGGAACATGGAGCGCGAGGTAATGCACAAACACGGCAAGATACGAACTGACAGGAAAAAAAGAAGATTTGAAAACAAAAGAGGTTAATAATTTTAAAAATCAAATCGTTGGTAATTATAACCCACGACTA